>VHCC01000032.1 GCA_016882185.1 Candidatus Pelagibacterales bacterium
TGTTAAACAAGTTTCAAGTTCAATATTTTCTGAATATCAACAAATAGAAATTATTAGACCTGATAATCAAAGTTACTCTGATAAAAGACCTTTGGTTAGATTTAATGTTTCAGTGGTTGTTGAAAAAAATGGAAGAAAAGAAACTGGAAGTTATGGAACGGGCGGTAGAAAAATATTAGACGAATATATTACTGAATTAAATTGGAAAAAAGTTTGTGACATTGCATTAAAACAAGCATTGATTAACCTTGAAAGTATTGCTGCCCCTGCTGGAGAAATGAAGGTAGTTTTGGGACCTGGCTGGCCTGGAATACTTCTTCATGAGGCAATCGGACATGGCCTAGAGGGAGATTTTAACAGAAAAAAAACTTCTGCATTCTCAAATTTGATGGGACAAAAAATAGCTGATGAGCAAGTAACAGTGGTAGATGATGGAACGATTGAAAATAGAAGAGGATCAATTACTATTGATGATGAAGGTACTCCAACTAATAAAACTGTTCTAATTGAGAAAGGAATATTAAAAAATTATATACAAGACAGATTGAACGCTAGATTGATGAATGTCCAACCCACAGGCAATGGTAGAAGAGAAAGTTTTGAGCACATGCCAATGCCTCGTATGACTAATACATATATGCTTTCAGGAAAATATCACCCCGATGAAATAATTAAATCAGTAGATAATGGAATTTATGCTGTTGCTTTTGGCGGTGGGCAAGTAGATATCACAAATGGCAAATTTGTTTTCTCTTGCACTGAAGCTTATGAAATTAAGAATGGAAAAATTCAAAGACCATTAAAAGGCGCAACACTCATTGGCAATGGCCCCGATGTTCTAACAAAAGTTAAAATGGTCGGCAATGATATGGAATTAGATGCTGGAGTTGGAACTTGTGGAAAAAATGGACAGTGGGTACCGGTTGGTGTCGGTCAACCAACAATTTTAATTGACGGCATTACTGTAGGCGGAACTCAAAATTAATTAATCTCAGAGTTTAACAAAGCAAGACCTACAACGGCAGCGGTTTCTGACCTTAAAATATTCTGTCCCAATGAGAAAGGAATGCAATTTTTCATAGTATTTAAAAGGTCTCTTTCTTTAAATGAGAAATCACCCTCTGGACCTATTAATAAATAAAACTCATGATTTTTACTATTTTTAACTTCTTCACTTATTTTTTTATTTGATGAATTAATATCTGCAAAAAAAATTATAGAATTCTTGTTAATAGATTTTAGTTTTTTTTCTAGTTTCTGAACTTCATAAATATCTGGCAAATACAACTGATTGGACTGTTCGCAAGACTCCCTTATGATTTTCTTTGCGCGTTTCATGTTTAAGTTTTTTACAACAGATTTTTCTGAAATTATAGGTATGAAACTATTAACTCCTATTTCAGTACTTTTTTGAATTAAATAATCTAGTTTTGAACTTTTTATTAATGAAAATATTAAAGATATCTTACTTGGTTTATTTATATTTTCAATTTTTGAAATTAATTTTATTTTTACATTTTTTTTATCAAAACTAATAATTTCTGCTTTAAATTCTCCGTCCTTAGAATTAAATATAAAAAGATTATCCCCTTCCCCAAGTCGCATTACATTTATCAAATAATGGGCATCCTCCCTTTCTAAAATTAAATTTGAGTCTAGATCTAATTTTTTATCTAAATAAATTCTTACTTTTAAAGACATAACTGTTATTGTAACTAAATTATCTAATTTTTACAAAATGTACCAATTTGTTAGCCTACTAAGACTTAATAAACCAATTGGAATTTTTTTATTATTCTGGCCGTGTGCGTGGAGTTTAACGATGACTCAATGGTTCGTTGTTAACAATTATCTATTTATTAAATACCTGATTCTTTTTTTTATTGGATCTATAATTATGAGAAGTGCTGGCTGCGTCTATAATGATATAGTTGATAAAAAAATAGATTTTAGAGTTCAAAGAACAAAAAAACGTTTAATAGCTTCGGGAAAAATTTCAGTTACAACTGCTTGGTTAAGTATTTCATTTCTTATTATACCTGCGTTAATAATATTATTTCAGTTCAATAACTTCTCGAAAATATTAGGCCTATCTTCTGGTTTACTAATTATCACTTATCCTTTTATGAAAAGAATAACATTTTGGCCGCAATTATTTCTTGGGTTTACTTTTAATTGGGGTGTATTACTTGGTTGGTCAGTATTTTTTGAAAATATAACTTTAGAAACTATAATCCTTTACATGACAGGAGTTTTTTGGACTTTAGGATATGACACAATTTATGCATTACAAGACAAAGTCGACGATTTAAAAATAAAAGTTAAATCTACAGCAATTAAATTTGGACATGACATAAAAAATTTTTTATTTTTTTGTTATATTTCATCAATAACTCTTCTTGTTGCCTTAGGATTTTTGACAGGAAGATCTTTTATATATTTCATATTAATTGCAATTGCTGCATTACATTTGGCATTTCAAGTTTTAATAATTCGAAAAATAAAATCTTATAATAAAGATAAAATTCAAAAAGTTTTTAATAGTAATAATTCATTTGGACTTTTAATATTTTTAATTTTTTTTTTAGAAATCTATTATGGTTAAAGATGATTTTTTCTTAAATAATCTTGGTGAATATTGTATTGACGAGTTAAAGAAAATTGGGTCAACAAGCTCAGAAGTTATTGTAGCTCATTCAATCTCCGATGATATGCTGCAAAGAAATGGAAAGATTGAAGAAGTTACAAGATCTCAAGATATTAGCATCGGCTTAACTGCATATATAGGTAAAAAAAAATCCTCTATCTCGATTTCTAATTTAACAAAAAATAATATTAAACAGGCTATTGTTAGATGTTATGAAATGGCAAAAAATACTCCTGAAGACAAATATTGCGGTTTACCAGAAAGCTATAACATTGAAAAAGATAAAGTTGATTTAAATTTATTTGATAATTCAACAATCTCTTTTGAAACTAAAAAAGATTATATTTCCGAATGCGAAGCAGAAGCATTGGCTCAAAAAAAAATAGTTAATTCCAATGGAGTATCTTTTACCGAGGCAAAATCAAATTTTGTATTAAAAAATTCAAATGGCTTTTCTAATGGGCAAAAATCGTCAATCTTTAGTATTTCATGCGATGTTGTTGCTAAAGAAAAGGAAAGCATGGAAAGAGACTATGAATACTCATCAAAAAGATTTTTTTCTGATTTAATGAAACCGAGATTAATTGGAAAAATAGCAGCTGAAAGAGCGGCTGCTAGGTTAAGTCCAAAAAAGATAGATTCATTTAACGGTCCTGCAGTGTTTGAACCAAGAGTAGCATCAAGTTTTTTATCTCATTTAATATCATCTATTTCTGGACACAATTTAGCTAGAAAAGTTAGTTTTATTAATGGAGATATTGGAGAAATTTTGTTTGAAGAAGGTGTTAACGTTATGGACGATCCCTTAATAAAGAAAGGGTTAGGATCAAGAAATTTTGACACTGAAGGTGTAAATTGTAAAAAATTAGAACTAATTAAAAACGGTAAATTAAATGAAATAATTTTAGACACTTATTCTGGTAAAATGCTAAATAGAAAATCTAATGGAAGGTGTGGTGGAACTACAAATTGTTATTTTGAAAATGGGAAGTTAACAAAAACAGATTTAATAAAAGACATCAAAAAAGGCATTTACATTACAGAATTATTTGGTTCAGGGTTTAATAGCGTAACTGGAGATTTTAGCAAAGGTGGTTCGGGGTTCTTAATCGAAAATGGAAAAATAACTTATCCAATTAGTGAAATTACTGTTGCTGGAAATATAAAAGATATGTTTAAAAAAATAATATTAGCAAATGACCTAGAATTTAAGTCTAGAATAAATTCACCAACGATTAAAATTGATAATATAAGCATTGCAGGTAAATAAATGACTAAATTAGAGCTAATTAAAAGAGTCTTTAAATCACAAGTCAAAAAATATATTCCAGAATTATTTTTAGCTTTTATATTTATAATTTTAACTTCTCTTACAACCGCTATATCTGCATGGCTACTCGATCCTGCTATCAAAGAAATTTTTGAAAATAAAAATAATAAAATGCTCTATATAATTCCTGTAGCAATAGTTTTTACTTTTATACTAAAAGCTCTTTCAATTTATGGGACAAGAATTATTACAATTAAAGTTGGAATAAAAATAATAAAAAATATCCAAACATTAATGGCCCAAAAATTTTTGCTTTCTGATATTTCTCATATTACAAAAAAACACTCAGGAAAATATTTATCTAACTTTACAAATGACGTTAGAATACTGTTTGAGGTTTTAACAATAGTAGTTGTGACTTTATTTAAAGAACTTTTTACTCTTATCGCATTACTTGGATTAATGTTTTATCATGACTGGCAATTAAGTTTATTAGCAATAATAATGATACCAATTGCTGCTTTCGCCTCTAAAATTTTAGGAAAAAAAATGGGTAAAAAAGTTCGCATTAGTCTTGAGACTTCGGATAAATTTATGAAGTTTTTTAGTGAAATAATTAAAGGATCTTGGCTAATAAAAATATATCAAAAGGAACAGGAAGAATTAAAAAAAATTAGCATGATCATTGATGAAAGATTTAAGGCTATAAAAAAGGTTGAACAGACAAGATTGGGCGCTGGACCAATAATGGAAATAATTTCCTCATTTGCAATTGCAATTGTAGTATTTTTTGCAGGCTACAGAAGTTTACAAGGAGCAATAACGCTTGGAGAATTTGTCTCTTTTCTTGCTGCCTTAATGTTAGCGTATCAACCCGTAAAAGCATTGGCTGGGATTAACGTTGGAATACAAGAGGGTGTTGCTGCGGCTAGAAGAATATATGAAATTATTGACCAAAAAAATGAGATAATTAATGATGAAAAGGCTCCATCTTTGAAGTTAACAAATGCAACATTGGAATTTAAAAATATTAGTTTCGTTTATCCTGATGGAACACAGGCATTAAAAAATTTATCTACTAAGATAGAAGGTGGTAGAAAAGTTGGTCTAGTTGGTATCAGCGGATCTGGTAAAACTACATTTCTAAATTTAATCCCTAGATTTTTTAATTTAGAACATGGCCAAATTCTTGTTGATGGCCAAAATATAAATAATATAAATTTAAACTCTTTAAGAAAAGAAATCTCTCTAGTAAGCCAGGATGTTATTCTTTTTGATGACACAATAAAATCTAATATACTTTATGGAAATTCATCAGCATCTGATGAAGAAATAGTTGCTGCATGTAAATTTGCGGCGGCGCAAGATTTTATAGAAAAACTTCCAAAAAAATATGAAACCATCATTGGTGAAAATGGGATAAAATTGTCTGGAGGACAGAAACAAAGATTATCAATAGCAAGAGCTATATTAAAAAACTCTTCGATTATATTGTTAGATGAAGCCACATCATCTTTAGATTCTGATTCTGAAACAGTAATTCAAAAAGCTATTGAAAATTTAACTAAAAATAAAACAACTATTATTATTGCTCATAGATTATCTACTATCATGAACTGTGATAAAATTTTAGTTTTTGATAATGGTCAAATAATTTGTGAAGGCAGTCATGAATTTTTAGTAAATAGTTCTCCGATATATAAAAATTTATATGAAAAACAGATTATAAATTAATGAGGATTGCCTATTATTTATTAACAACAATCATTTATTATTTATTGCGTCCTTATATTTATTTAAGAATTTTAAAAAAAAAAGAATGTCCAACCCGCTATCAAGAAAAATTAGGTAAATCACTTAGAACAAGAAAAGATGGCAAATTAATATGGTTTCATTGTTCAAGTATTGGAGAATTAAAAAGTATTTTTCCAATAATTGATAACTATTTAAAAAAAAACCAAATTTTAGTTACAACTTCTACTTTAAGTTCAAATGAAATTTTTGAAAAAAAATATAAGAATACTGAAAATATTATTCATCAGTACGCCCCTATTGACAGTCCACAAATTATTAAAAAATTCTTTAAAAGATGGAAGCCGGATGTCATTTTTTTCACTGAGTCTGAAATATGGCCAAATCAGATTTTTTATGCAAAAAATAAAGGTATTCCAATAATATTACTAAACGCAAGAATCTCAAATAAATCCTTTATTAAATGGAAATTAATTAAAAATAGCATGAGTCAAATATTAAATTGTTTTGCTTTAATTTTGAGTCAAAGCAATGAGAGCGCAGATCATTTTAAATACTTTGGAACTAATAACGTTATGATGTTAGGAAATCTTAAATTCGTCATATCAGAAGATTTTGACTATCATAAAGAAAATTTAAATCTAGAAAATAGATTAATATTTATAGCGCTAAGTACCCATCCTTCTGAAGAAGAAATTTGTATAAAAACTCACGCATCTTTAAAATCACAATTTTCTAACTTATTAACAATTATCATACCAAGACACATAAATAGAATTCCTGAAATTGAAAAAAAAATAATAAATACTAAACTAAATTTTTTAACTTCAGAAACTATTGATAATTTTAAAGATAATATTGATATTTTAGTAATTAATTCATATGGAAATACTAAAAAAATTCTTAAATTATCAAAATATGTTTTTATTGGAGGGTCTTTAGTAAATCACGGTGGACAGAATCCAATTGAAGTTGCTTGTAATAACTCTATAATTTTTCATGGACCATACACACATAACTTTACGGAAATATATAATTTTTTAAATAAAGAAAATGTTGCTTTTAAAATTAATTCGCAAACAGAGTTAATTAATAAATTAAAAGAAAAATTTAATAATATTAAAAATATTAATATTAAGGAAAAATTGATTAAAATTGGAGATGAAATTTTATCATCAATAATTAAAAAATTAGATCAATATATTATTCATTAATATAATGTATTTTATTAAACCAAAATTTTGGGATAAAAAAAATAATTCTTTTTTATCAATACTATTGTATCCGTTATCAATTATTTACTATCTAATAAGTATAACTAAAAAAAAAATTTCTGTACCTCAAAAATTTAATATTCCTATAATCTGCGTTGGAAATATTTACATCGGCGGAACTGGCAAAACCTCTGTTGCTATAGAAGTAATCAAAATTTTAAGTAAATTCAAAAAAGTTTGTTTTTTAACTAAGGGATATGGAAGGAAAAATAAAAAAGATATTTATTTAAATCAATTAAATTTATCTAATCTAAATACAGAGGATACTGGGGATGAAGCCTTACTATTAAACAAATTTGCACATGTTTATATTTCAAATAATAGAGCTGAGGCGATAAATACTATTATCAAATTAGGATACGAGGCAATTATTTTAGATGACGGATTTCAGGATGGTACAATTTTTAAAGATGTAAATATTATTTGTTTTGACACAAAAAATTGGATTGGAAATGGTAAATTAATACCCTCTGGACCTCTTAGAGAGCCGCTAAAATCCATAAAAAAAGCTAATTATGTAATTTTCAAGGGCTCAAAAAGCCAAGATATTGAAAAAGAAATAAGAAGAATTAATCCAAATATTGAAATTATTTACTCAGAAAATAAAATTGAAAATATTGAGACCCTAATAAATAAGAATTTTATAGCATTTGCCGGCATCGGCAATCCTTATAGTTTTTTTAATACGTTGTTAGATAATAAAGTAAATATCGTTAAACAAATGATCTTTCCAGATCATTTTCAATTTACTGGGAAAAATTATGAAATTTTATTTCAAGAAGCAGAAAAAAATAACTGTAATTTAATAACAACAGAAAAAGATCATGTAAGAATTACTGAACAATTTAAAAAAAAAATTTATTATACTAAATTAAACACTACATTAATTGGTAAGGAAATTTTAGAAAAAGAACTTAAAAAATTATTTTAATGAAAATTATTAGATATTTTTTTGAATTTATTTTAGTAATATCGTTTTTTTTAATATTTAAAATTATAGGTCTTAAATTATCTTCCAAATTAGGAGAAATAATCGGAAAATACTTTGGTCCCCTTTTTAGAAAAAAAGCAATAGCTAAAAAAAATATCATAATAGCGTTTCCAAATATTGATGAAACATCAATTAATCAAATAATTGATGG
>VHCC01000033.1 GCA_016882185.1 Candidatus Pelagibacterales bacterium
AACAAAAATAAGGGTCCAATTCCTGCTGCATCTATAGCAACAAATAAAACTGCAAAAGAATTAAAAAAAGTTGAACTCATATTTTAAGTATTTATTCTGGCGGGAGTGACGGGACTCGAACCCGCGGCCTCCTGCGTGACAGGCAGGCGCTCTAACCAAGCTGAGCTACACCCCCTAAAAAAGCAGTGCAGCCAAAATTATGCTGTCACCACAATTTAAAATTACCGAGCAAATTTATACACAGAATTGTTCAAAAAGTCTTATAAATTATAACTCGGCAATGTTAAGACAATAAATATAGGCTTCTGTTTTTTGATTATTCTTTAAATACACATCAGTGATTATTCTTTGATAATGATTTCCTTCATAAAAATCTAATTTTTTCCATAGATACTTAAGACTAAATGAGGTTAATAAATAACCATTAATTTTATCTGCTTTTGCATTTGGAATAATTGCATCATATTCAAAATCTTTTTCTAACTTTATTTTCTTAATAGAACCAAAGGTGAATGCTTTTTGCCAATTTCCTAAAATATTTTTTAAAATAAAAAAATTTTTATTATTTGGCATCAAAGTTCCATAAACAAACAGTTTATCCATATCCTTATGGTGGGCATCGTAAGAATCGAACTTACCACCCCTTGCGTGTCGAGCAAGTGTTCTACCACTGAACTAGATGCCCTTAAAATAAATAATGGTGGGCGATGAGAGACTCGAACTCCCGACCCTCTCGGTGTAAACGAGATGCTCTACCAACTGAGCTAATCGCCCCTTAAATTTGAAAAACTTTTATAACAGTAAATAACAAAAGTTAAAATAATAATTAGTTGGGTAAATACTTTTTAAATGCTGTAGTTTTTGAGAACACTTTCCCCTTTAAAAGATTAAACGTACTTTGATCCTCTTTCTTAATCTTTGAACAAGTGATTAAACCATACTGATCTGCAAATTGATTTTTATAGAATGTTTGTTTATTTTTAAAATCACTGACGCAATTCTTTAAGTAGTCGCTAGGATAAAAAAACCAAATAATAAATAATAGAGGAATTATATACCAATATTTTTTAATTATTTTCATTTTTTATTATTAACTACTATTTATTAACTAAAAATATATAAGTTAAGAATAATTTTCTCATGGATTGGATACAAATTTTTAATCTTTTAATTGTAATGATGATGGCGGCTTCAGTTGCCGGCTTTATGGCGGGTCTCCTTGGTGTTGGTGGTGGCTTAGTAATGGTTCCTGCTCTCTATTACGCATTTACAGTCCTAGACTTTGAAATGGCAACTAAAATGCATTTAGCTTTAGGAACCTCTTTAGCAATTATTATACCCACATCAATTATGTCTACTAGAACTCATATGAAACTTAATGCTGTTGATTTTGGTCTAATAAAATCTTTTGGAATTTATATTGTATTGGGTGTTATTATTGGAACTTTATTAGCATCAAATCTTAAAACAGCAAATTTAGTATTATTTTTCTCAATTTTTGCATTTTTGGTGGGTTTATTTTTCTTATTTTTAAAATCAAAATTAGAAGAAACGGAAAGAAATATTCCAAAGATTTATAAAATTATTATTGGAAATTTTATAGGTTTTATTTCAGTGCCTTTGGGTATTGGTGGCGGATCATTATCAGTGCCTTTTATGAGATTATTCGGCTATGATATGAGAAAGGCTATTGGAACATCTGCGGCTATTGGAATTTTGATTGCAGTTTCAGGAACTATCAGCATGATTTCAAGTGGAGCTATATTTGCTACGGTTAATTCTCCATTAAGTTTTGGTTATTTTAACCTTGCGGGTTTTTTAGTTTTTGTTCCAGTTACTATGCTTATGGCTCCTCTTGGAGCTAAAGTCGTACACAAAGTGAGTAGAAGTTTAATTACAAAAATTTTTGGAATTTATTTAATTCTAATTTCTTTAAGAAGTTTTATTGAATATTTAAATATTAAATAATTTAATTAACAGGCCTTTCGCTTGAAAGTTCTTTTCCTTTTTGTGTTTGCGAAAGATCTATTTCTACCCAATCAATTGGTGTTAAAGATTTAGTTAAGGCTACTTTTAGCACTTCATCTACTGTTTTTACTGGAATAATTTTTAGACCTTCAATAACATTTTTAGGTATTTCGGCTAAATCCTTTTCATTTTCGTCTGGTATCAAAACAGTCTTTATACCTCCTCTTAAAGCCGCTAATAATTTTTCTTTTAAACCGCCAATCGGAAGCACCCTTCCTCTTAACGTTACTTCTCCTGTCATAGCAACTTCTCTTTTAACTGAGATTCCAGTTAATGATGAAACAATTGATGTAACCATTGCAATACCAGCTGATGGTCCATCTTTAGGTGTTGCTCCTTCAGGCACATGAATATGGATGTCTTTTTTTTCAAAAACAGGAGGAATGATACCGTATTCTAAGCATCTAGATCTAACAAAAGATTTTGCAGCTTTAACAGACTCCTGCATAACCTCGCCTAGTTTTCCAGTTATTTCCATCTTGCCTTTCCCTGGCATTATTACAGACTCAATTGTTAATAATTCACCACCTACTTCAGTCCAAGCAAGTCCGGTAACAATTCCTGTGCCATCTTTATTTTCAATTTCACCGTATTTGAATTTTTTAACTCCAAGATAATCATTAAGATTTTTTTCATCAATTTTAATTGTGTCTTTTGTCTTAGTTACAATATCTTTAACTCCTTTCCTTGCAAGTTTTGAAATCTCTCTTTCTAAACTTCTAACCCCAGACTCTCTGGTGTAATATCTAATGATATCTTTTAATGCTTCATCTGAGACAATCCATTCCCCTGTCTTTAATCCGTTCTCTTTAATTTGTTTTGGCAGAAGATATTTTTTTGCAATTTCCATTTTTTCATCTTCTGTGTAACCAGATATTCTAATCACTTCCATCCTATCCAATAATGGACTATGAATGTTTAAGGTATTTGCAGTAGTAACAAACATTACATTGGACAAATCATAATCCACTTCAAGATAATGATCATTAAATGTTGTATTTTGCTCTGGATCCAGTGCCTCTAATAATGCTGATGAGGGATCTCCTCTAAAGTCATTTCCAATTTTATCAATTTCATCCAATAAAATTAAAGGATTATTTTTTCCTGACTTTTTCATCATTTGAATTATTTTTCCTGGTAAAGATCCAATGTATGTTCTTCTATGACCTCTAATCTCAGCTTCATCTCTAATGCCACCTAAAGACATTCTTACAAACTCTCTTCCGGTAGCTTTAGCTATAGATTTACCTAAAGATGTTTTTCCAACTCCTGGTGCTCCTACTAAACAAAGAATTGGCCCTTTAATTTTATTAATTCTACTTTGCACTGCCAAAAATTCTAAGATTCTATCTTTTACTTTTTCTAAGCCATAGTGATCTTCATCCAGAATTTTTTTTGCATTATTAATATCAGTGTTTACTTTTGAAGTTTTTCCCCATGGTAACGAAACCATCCAGTCTAAATAATTTCTAACTACAGTAGATTCAGCTGACATCGGACTCATTGATTTTAATTTTTTTAATTCTGCTAATGATTTTTCTTCAGCTTCTTTTGTCATTTTAGCTTTCTTAATTGCCTCTTCTAAATTCTGAATTTCATCTTTTCCATCTTCTGTTTCTCCTAATTCTTTTTGAATAGCTTTTAATTGTTCATTTAAATAATATTCTCTTTGAGTTTTTTCCATTTGGTTTTTAACTCTGCCTCTAATTTTTTTCTCAACTGATAAAACTTCAATTTCACTTTCGATAAAAGTTAAAAGAGATTCTAATCTATTCTGAACAGATAAATTCTCTAAAATTTTTTGCTTTTCAACTAAACTAATTTGTAATTGATTAGCAACTGCATCTGCAATTTTTGATGGTTCTTTTGTGTCTTTAATTGTCTCAAGACCCTCTTCTGATACTTTTTTTGAAACTTTAACTAATTTATCGAATTTATTTAAAACTGCTTTTGATAGTAAAGATAAATCTTCTTTGCCAAGATCATCGGCTAAGGTTGAACATGAAGCTAATAAAAAATTCTTTTCTTCATTATGATATTGATTTATTTTTACTCTTTCTTTTCCTTCGACTAAAATTTTAACTGTTCCATCTGGAAGTTTTAACAACTGTAATATTTCACCTAAGCAACCGACTTGGTAAATTTCATTATCCTTAGGATCATCTACATCATGGCTTTTTTGAGCAGCAAGTATAATTTTCTTATACTTATCCATGACACTATTTAAGGCATTAATAGACTTTTCTCTTCCAACAAAAAGCGGAACCACCATTCCAGGAAAAACGACAATATCTCTTAAAGGCAATACTGGATATTGAGCCTGATTATTTTTTTGCGATTCTTTAACTTCCATAAATCAATAATAATAATTGTTATATTTATAACAAGGTTAACGTTATATGGGGACTTTTAACGTAAATTCAACTGTGAATAACTAGCCTATTTTACTCTCTTTATTATTAATTGATGTGCTGGAGGTTTGATTGTTTTTCTTTGAATAAGTTAGTAATGGCTTAATTTTTCCTTCTACAACATCTTTATTGATTACTACCTCGCTAATATTTGATTGAGAAGGAAGTTCAAACATTGTTTCAAGTAAAATATCTTCTAAAATTGATCTAAGCCCTCTTGCTCCTGTTTTTCTAATTAGAGCTTTTTTAGCGATAGCTGACAAAGAGTCTTTAGTAAAAGTAAGCTTTGCTCCTTCTATTTCAAAAAGTTTAGCATATTGTTTTAAAAGCGCATTTTTTGGTTCTTGTAAAATTTTAATTAGCGCCTCTTCATGTAAATCGTCTAATGTGGCAACAACTGGCAACCTTCCTATAAACTCAGGTATTAGACCAAATTTTAATAAATCTTCTGGCTCTAATTCTTTTAATATTTGTCCTGTATTCTTATTATCGTGTTCTCTGATTGTTGCACCAAAGCCCATAGCAGTCCCTTTGCTTCTTAATGATACAATTTTTTCCAATCCACCAAATGCTCCTCCACAAATAAATAGAATATTAGTTGTATTAACTTGTAAAAATTCTTGTTGAGGATGCTTTCTTCCCCCTTGTGGTGGAACGCTTGCAACTGTTCCCTCCATAATTTTTAAAAGAGCTTGCTGAACTCCTTCTCCAGAAACATCTCTTGTAATAGAGGGGTTTTCTGTTTTTCTGCTAATTTTATCAACTTCATCAATGTAAACAATTCCTCTTTGCGCTTTTTCAACATTATAATCAGCGGCTTGTAATAATTTTAGAATAATGTTCTCAACATCTTCTCCAACATAGCCTGCCTCGGTCAATGTAGTAGCATCAGCCATAGTAAATGGAACATCTAGAATTTTTGCAAGAGTTTGTGCTAATAAAGTTTTTCCACAACCAGTCGGACCTATAAGCAAAACGTTAGACTTTGAAATTTCGACATCTTTGCTACTTTTAGAGTCTTGATTTAATCTTTTATAATGATTGTGAACTGCAACAGATAAAACTTTTTTTGCTTTATCTTGACCAATTACATACTCGTCTAAAACTTTGCAAATTTCCTTTGGCGTTGGAACCCCAGCATCATCTTTAACAAAATTACTTTTATTCTCTTCTTTGATGATATCCATACAAAGTTCGACGCACTCATCACATATAAAAACTGTAGGACCGGCTATAAGTTTTCTAACTTCGTGCTGACTTTTTCCGCAGAAAGAGCAATAAAGAGTATTTTTATTATCTTTGGCCATGTTTAAAATGATCGAATCAGTAAGGCTTTATAAAACAATGACTTGTCATTAAAAGCAAGTCTAAGTTGAATCTAATCAATATATTATGTGTAAATTATATATAAAAACGAACTAATCAGTTTTTTTCTCTACAACTTTGTCAATTATCCCAAAGTCTTTAGCCTCTTCCGGACTCATAAATTTATCTCTCTCTAAGGCTTCTTGAATTGATTTTACATCTTTGCCGGTATGCTTTGAGTAAATTTCATTAAGTCGTTTTTTTACATAAGAAATTTCATTAGCATGAATCTGGATATCTGTTGCTTGTCCTTGAAAACCAGCTGAAGGTTGGTGAACCATTATTCGTGCATTAGGTAAAGAAAATCTGTGACCCTTCTCACCCGCTGCTAACAAGAACGAACCCATGGAAGCTGCTTGTCCAATGCAAATTGTTGAAACAGGTGATTTAACATATTGCATGGTATCATAAATTCCAAGTCCATCAGTAACAATACCTCCGGGACTGTTTATATATAAAAAAATTTCTTTTTTTGGATTCTCAGACTCTAAGAAAAGTAATTGAGCACAAACTAAACTTGCAACATGAGAGTTTACTGGTCCCACTAAAAAAATAATTCTCTCTTTTAATAGCCTAGAATATATATCGTAAGCTCTTTCTCCTCTGCTGGTTTGCTCAACCACCATTGGAATAAGAGTATTCATTTGGATATCAATCTGATCGTTCATAGAGAATCAGATTCTACAAGCTTTACTTATTTTTTACTAATCTTTTTTGAGGATTTTGATTTATCCTCTGATTTTGTATATTTTTTTGATTTGTCATCACTACTCGTTGCTGACTTTGTTGCTGATTTAGACTTAAGATTAGATGATAAATCTTTTACAAGTTCCTCTAACTCTTTTTTATTTACCTCTTTTAACGTAACCTTAGCCTTAGACTTAACAAGCTCAACAATTTTATCTTCATAAATAGGCCCTCTAAGTCTTGTAATTTCAGAAGGATTTTTTTGATAATAATCTCTTATTTGTTTTTCCTGTCCAGGATACATACTCATTTGTTTTTGCAATTCTTGTTGTAGCTCTTGTGTAGTGACTTGAATTTTAAAATCTTCACCAATTTGATTTAATACTAAAGCAAGTTTAACTCTTCGTTTAGAAATATCTAAAATATCATCCTCTTCTTCTTTAGTTAGTTTTATGTCTGAATGGTCGTGTCCATGTTTATGATCGTCATGGGGTTCATTCTTATGAGCTTTTTCGTGAATAAAACTATGCTTTACAATTTCTTGCTCATTTTTTACTAAATCTTCTGGTAAATCAAACTTACAATTTTTATCTAGATAATCTAAAATTTCTTTTCTAATAATTGTCTCTGTAATTGAAGATTGCTCTTTAGATAGTTGTTTTTCTAATAAAACTTTCAAATCATTTAAATCTTTTGCACCCAAATTTTTTGCAAATTGATCATCGATTGCTACAGGTTCTGATTTTTTAACTTCTAAAATTTTACAATTGAATAATGCGGTCTTACTCGCTAGTTGTTTATTTGGATAATTTTCTGGTAAATTAATTTTAACATCTTTTTTATCTCCCGGTTTACATTGTAATAATTTCTCATCAAAACCCTTAATAAAAAGTTCTTTTCCTAAAATAATTTGAACTTTTTCGCCTTTATTTCCCTCAAAAGGTTTACCATCAACACTTGCTTCAAAATCAAAAACTACTAGATCACCTTTAACTGAACTTTCGCCTTCTTTTTTATTAACATATTTTTTTTGTCCTTCTGCTAATAAATTTATTCTCTCGTCTAAATCTTTTTTTTCTATTTTTAATTTATAATCAGTAAGATTTATTTTTTCTAATTCAATTTTTTTTATATCTGGAGTTTTTTCTACAGAAATTGTGTACTCTAAATCTTTATCTTCGCCAGAGGATTTGATCTCAATTTTAGGTTGGCTAGCAGGCTTAATTTTATTTTCAGATAAAGCTTGATAAGTATTGTCTTGCAAAATTTTTTCCAAAACTTCTCCGTACAACGCTTGAGCAAATTGTTTTTTTAATAGATTTACCGGAGCTTTTCCTGGTCGAAAACCTTTAATGTTTATAGTTTTCTGTAGTTCAATAACTCTCTCTTCAATTTTTTTATCAATCTCTTGTTTTTTTACTAAAACATTAAGATTAGTCTTCAAACCTTTAGTTTCCGATACTGTTACTTTCATATTCTTCATGGTGCGGGAGAAAGGACTTGAACCTTCACATCTTTCGATACCAGTTCCTAAGACTGGCGTGTCTACCGTTCCACCACTCCCGCTTT
>VHCC01000034.1 GCA_016882185.1 Candidatus Pelagibacterales bacterium
AACTAACATGATTGGTGCTTCTTTAGCGTTGTCTAAAGATTTGTCAGTTGGTTACACTTATGGTGAAAATAAACGAGCCAGAGGTGGAGAAGCTGCAACTCTAGCTGTAAAATCAGAAGCAGTTAATGCAGTTGCAATAGGATACAACATGGGTCCTGCAACAGCTATATTGCAATATAAGAATGCTACAAACGTAGGATATGTAGCAGCTAACGACGGAGAAACTATAGGAATTTATACAAATATAAATTTCTAATATACTCTTAGTTAATTCAAATTTAAAAACCCCCCTCACAATATTGTGAGGGGGGTTTTTTTTTACCTCCCTTATTCTTAAAAGCACTAATAATTGCTTTTTGTTTTATAAATATTAACTTTGATAAATGGATTTAATAAGCAATTACAAAGCAGTAAAAAATAAAATCGATACCTTAAAAAAAAAAGTAACCTTAATTGCAATATCTAAGACTTTTTCAATCGAATACATCCAACCTATTTTAGATTTAGGACACACAGATTTTGGAGAAAATAAAGTGCAAGAATCTAAAAAATGGATTTCAGTTAAGAAAAATTCACCTTTGCTTAAATTGCATTTAGTTGGAAAGTTGCAGCGTAACAAAGTAAAATACATTTTTGATATATTTGATGTAGTACACTCGTTAGATTCTATACCTTTAGCCATTGAGTTAGATAAACAAGAAAAAATACGAAAGAAAAATTTAGACTACTTCATCCAAGTTAATCTAGGTAATGAAAATCAAAAGTCAGGCGTTTTTATAAATGATCTTGATGATTTTTTTAATTTTTGCAAAACTAATACAAACCTTAATATCATAGGCTTTATGTGTATTCCACCAATGCAAGAAGATCCCATTTTTTTTTTTAAAAAATTAAAAGAAATTTCAAATAAATACAACTTACCTAATTTAAGTATGGGCATGAGTGGCGATTACACTTTAGCAATCGAATGTGGAGCAACTCATGTGCGGATAGGTTCTGAGATTTTTGGAAAAAGATCAGTTTAAGATTTAATATAAATTGCTGTTTTTTTATTTATTCTTGATAAGACATTTAAAAGATCTTTTTTGTTTAGAGCAATACATCCTCTTGTATTTTTATAATTCTGATGTGCAACGTGTATAAAAATTGCGCTACCTTTATTTTTAATTATTGGATCAGTATTGTAATTTAATACGCAAATAATATCATATATATTATCATTTCTATAAAGTTTCTCGTAACCACAACTATTTGGTATCTTAATTTGTTTATTGTAATTTTTACTTTTTGGGTCGTCACACCATCCTAAATTCTTTCTAATTTGGATTATTCTAAATTTAAATTTTGTTTTTTTTATTCGATCTTTTCTAATATAAACCTTAATAATTTTATATATCCCACATGGTGTAATATTATCACCTTCTTTTTTTTTATTTCCAATTCCGGCTTTTCCTAAAGCACATTTAAATTTAAGGTTTTTATATTTTAAATAACCAGATTTATTTATAATAATCATATTTTATGTAATATATATATGACTTAATGAATAATATTCATCTAAGTGTTTTAGGATCATCTACATTTTCAAGTATATTACATGAGTTAGAATTAAATAATTTTTTTAGTTCTTCTGGCCAATTAATTCATAATGTAAAAAAAATATTAATTAGAGTCATATTTTCAGAAAATTTGAAAATAACAGAAGTAAAAAACCATTTATTAAATAATGAACCTATTATTTTACTTTTAAGGAACAAAGAATATATAAAAAAAAATAATCTACATTTATTAAATTTCCACGTCAGCTTGGAGTTGCCTATTGAAATTTTGTCATTTAAAGAAATCATAAATATATTGGTAACTAAGTATAATTTTTTTAAAAAATCTAAAATAATTATTAAAGGTTACGAAATTGATTCTAATGAAAGATCTATTACTAGGGATCAAACAAAAGTTAAACTTACTGAAAAAGATTTAGAGTTAATATTAGCTTTAAATAATAATAATGGTTTAAGCAAATCTTTTTTATTAAAAAGTATTTGGAAACATAGCCTAGAATTAGACACTCATGCTTTTGAAACACATCTTCATCGTTTAAGAAAAAAAATTAATAAGCATTTTAAAGATAAAAACTTTATAGTTGAAAAGAATTCCTTATACTATTTAGTTAATTAAGTCTTGCTCCAACTTTTTCAATAATTTTTGAGGCAAGTTCTGAACCGGTTTTTAGACATTTAATAATATTTGATCTATCGAGATATTCTTTAAGAAATCCTGATGCAAATAGGTCACCCGCACCTGTCAAATCTAGAATGTTTTTAACTCTAATACTTTCACACTTTATTACCTCATTATTAACAATAGCTAAACTTCCATTTTCACTTCTTGTTATAATAATTATTTTGTTGATTTTTTTAAGTTCGTTAATACTGTCTGATAAACTTTTTTTTTGCATTAATTCATTTATTTCATTTTCATTCCCTATTAAAAGATTTAAATCGTTGATAAGCAGTTTAAAAAAATCTTTTCTATGTCTAGCAACACAAAAAACATCAGACAAACTCATCATAATTTCAATAGTATTTTTTTTTGCCAAATTAATAACATGTTTAAACATTTCTTCGCTTTTTCCCTTATCCCACAGGTAACCTTCCAGTAAAATAATGTCGTGATCCTGGATATTACTCTCATTAATATCATTTGCTGAAAGTTGAGATGAAACTCCAAGATAAGTACACATTGTTCTTTCAGAGTCTGGGGTTATAAAAATAATAGATGCACCTGTTGGTAAATTTTCATTCTTTTCAGAGTAGAAAAAATTTACATTTATTTTTTTAAGACTTTTCTTATAGGCTTTTCCAAATTCATCAGAGCTAATTTTACCAATAAATGATGCATTTCCTTTCAAATATGCAATTCCAGCCATGGTATTTGCAACAGAACCTCCAGCTTCAATTTTTTCAATTTCAATTGCATTTTTTAGATTTTCAAATTCTTTCTTTTCAATCAGCTTCATTGACCCTTTGATAAGGTTGTTTTTTGATAAAAAATTATCCTCAACTTTTACAAATATATCTACAATAGCGTTGCCGATACCAAGAATTTTTTTAGACATTTTTATCTTTATATAAGCAAATTTTATGAATTACACATTTCACGCAGAGTGGATTTCTAGATTTACATATGTATCTACCATGCAAAAGAATAAGGTGATGAGCATCATTTAAGTACCTATACGGAAGTATTTCAATAAGCTGTTCTTCTACTTGATTGGGATTCTTACCTTTTGTTAGACCAGTTCTGTTACTTACTCTAAATACGTGAGTGTCCACTGCAATGGTTGGTTTATTAAACGCTGTATTTAGGACAACATTTGCGGTTTTTCTGCCAACTCCTGGAAGGCTTATTAAATCTTCAAAATTGTTAGGAACTTTACTATTATATTTTTCAACTAAGATTTTTGAAAGATTATATAAATTTTTAGATTTCATATTAAAAAGTCCGATACTTTTAATCATTCTTTTTATTTTTTTAATTCCAAGATCTACAAAATGGGCTGGTGTAAAATATTTTTTATATACATTTTTTGTAACATTATTAACATTTGTATCTGTACATTGAGCAGAGAGAACAACTGAGGTTAAAAGTGTAAATTTATTTCTATATTTGAGCGATGTTTCTGGATTTTTAATATTTTTTTTTAATAATTTAATAAGTTTAAAAGCCTGTACTTTGTTTAGTGACATTAAAATAATACGAAGCCAACCTATTAAAGATTAAACATGTCCTGCATATTGAATAAGCCTTTCTTTTTTTTACATATCCATTGTGCAGCGCTTAATGCTCCGTGAGCAAACAGTTTTCTTGAATAGGCAGTGTGTTTTAATTCAATATTTTCAATTTTGTTATTATAAAATACTGAGTGTTTTCCAATGGTTTTACCCTTTCTTGTAACAAAGAAATTAACTTTATTATTTTGAATGTTACCTCTTTTATTTAAAAAAATTTTTCCTTTAAATTTATTGAAATTTTTACCTTTTCCTTTAGCAATGGCATTTGCTAGCATAAGAGCAGTTCCTGAAGGAAAATCTATTTTTGCTTTATGATGATTATCTGATATCCCAATTTGATAATCATTTGGGATTTTTTTTGATATAATTTTTAAAACGTATTCTAGTAAATTTACTCCAAAACTCATATTACCTGATTTAAATATAGCAATTTTTCTTGAGTAGTTTTTAATTTTTTTTTCTTGGTACGAATTAAATCCAGTTGTACCGATTAAAATTCTTTTTCTAAATTTTATTGCATTTTGAAGAGCTTTCAACGTTGCATCGGGTTTAGAGAAATCAATAATTAAATCAATTTTTTTAAAGCTATCATTATTCAGCTTTAAAATTGGCATTTTTCCTTTTAAATTTTCTTTTTGATCAACAAGTTCTTTTAGAGACAAATTTTTATAATTTTTAATTTCTTTTATTAAAATTTTTCCCATTTTACCTTGACCTCCAAGAATACAAACTTTAATTTTTTTCATAATTTCTAAATTACTTTTAAATTTTGAGGTTTTTTATTATCTCTACTATTTTTTAAAATTGTAACATAACTCTCTTCGATTTTTTCAATTAAATTTTTTGTATTAAAAATGATATTGGCTTTACGCAGTATTCTCTTCTTAAGATGTTCTAATTCGTTAATATTATTGATGAAGTGTTCAATTATCATTTCATATTTTTTAATATTTTCAGCTATTAAATCTTTTTCGTCTAAAAAATTACATAAACTCATGCCAACCCTACTTGCAAATGTTGAGCCCGAAAGGGTTACAATTGGTAAGCCATTCATTACCGCTTCAACAGCTGTAGTATGTGCACCATATGGAAAGCTATCAAGAAATAAATCTGCTAATTGAAAAGTAAAAATATGTTCTTCTATAGGAAGTCTTTTCCTAAAAATAATTCTTTGGTAATCAATATTATTTTTTTTTATATATTCTAAAATGTTTTTTTTAAAAAATTCATTGTCTTCCAATATCCAAAGGTAAGTATTAGAATAACGCTTTAAAATTCTAAGCCAGCAATTAAAAATTTCAGGTCTAATTTTCCAGTTAGCATTAAAGCAGCAAAGTATAAAACCATTCTCAGGTAGTTTAAAATCATATCTTGCAAATTTTTTTTTTATTTTTTGAACATGATGATAATGAGGTCTATAGCATAAAGGTAATTCGATTACTTTCTCTCTATAAAAATTGTACATTTCGTCAGGAATTACGTACTTATCGCCAATAATATAATCCATATTTTTTATTCCAACTGAACCTGGATATCCAAGATAACTTAACTGAATAGGAGCTACTCTTTTATAAAATAAAGATGCTCGCTCATGTCTTGTAAATCCCATAAGATCGACAGCAATATCAATTTTATTTTCTAGAGCTATTTTTTTTATTTCATCATCAGTCTTTAAATTACAATAAAAAAAATTATCAAAATCTTTTTCAATATTAACAGTTACTTTGTCTTTAATATTGTGAAGATAAAAACCATTTATTATAAATTTATTTCTGTCATGATGTTGCAAAATTTCTATCATTAATTGACCCATTACATGTTCTCTAAAATCAGATGAGAAATACGCTAAATTAATCTTTTTATTATACGAATTATGTATTTTTATGTTGGATTCTTTTTTTATAAAAGAAGTACTATTTCCATTTTCAATATTTTTTTTTTCATATTTTATATCCCCAAAAATAGAAATTACATAAAAGGGGCTCAAACTTTTACCTTTTTCAATAAAATTTTTTGCATTTGAAATTTCTTTATTTAAGTCACTCCATATCCCGCAAATAAGTTTTAAATTGATAATTCCAGTAATTGCAGTTCCATTATGATGGTCTAAAAATTTCGCCTTTTGATAATCGACTAATGCCTCGTGATATTTTTTTATAATTTCAAAGACTTGAGCTCGATTTATGTAAGCATTTATAAAGTTTTTATTTATAGATACTGCTTTATTAAAATATATTATGGATTTTGAGTTATTTCCTCTAGTTTTCTCTAAAATTCCTAAATTAACATAAACATCTTCATAATTTGGTTTCAATCTTAGTGCTATTTCAAAATCCTCCTCTGCTTCAAAAAATTTATACATTGCAAGTTTTAAAATTCCTCTATTGTTATAGGCTTGAGAAAAATTCTTATCTATGGCTAGGCACGAAGAATAAGACTTTAATGCTAGATCAAATTCTCCAATCTCTCGATAAGTTGTGCCAATATTATTATAGCATTCAGCATAATTTAAATTTATCTGAATGGCTTTTTTAAAATTCGTGATTGCATTATCAAATTTTTTTTTTTCTTTAAAACAAATACCCAAATTATTATAAGCAGCAAAATTTAAATTATTTGTCTCTAAACTTTTTTTTAAAAAAAACTCTGCATTTTCATAATTTTTAATTTGAAGGTATAGTGAACCCAGTAAAAAATTAGCTTCTGTATGGTTGGGTTGATTTTTTAAAACTAAATTATAAATTTTAATTGCTTTTTGATAATTTTTTTCTTTATGGTAAAATAAAGCTTCACTTAAATTTGTTTTCATCTTTATTAAAAAGTTTTCTTATGAATAATAAATAGATTTTATAGCAGATTATCTAAACTTAATTAACTTTTCTTTGATATTAAAGCTAAAGTTTGTTTTTTTAAATTATCTAATTTTTTTTTTAAGAACATTAAAATTTAAATGATTATTGATCTATTTTTTCCCAAAATTTTTTTGCTTTATTAAAAAAGTTTTTAATCTCCGAATTTTCATTACTATTTTGAATTGAGCGTAATTTTTCAAGTAACAGTTTTTGTTCTTTATTAAGGTTTTCGGGGATTAATACCTCAGTTTCAACATAAAGATCTCCGAAGTTTGAGGTCTTGAGAATAGGCATACCTTTACCTTTGAGCCTAAATTGCCTTCCAAACTGCGTTCCTTGTGGAATCTTAACAACAGATTTTCCACCATCGATGGTTGGCACCTCAATCTCTGTTCCAAGTGCTGCATCTACCATTGAGATTGGAAATTTAAAATAAAGGTTATCTTCAGATCGCTGAAATATTTTATGTTTTTGGACTGATATAAAAACATAAAGATCACCGTTTGAGCCACCTCTATATCCAGCCTCCCCCTTTCCAGCTAGTCTCATTTGAGTTCCATCTTCAATTCCCTTTGGAATTTGAATTGCAAGAGTTTTTTTATTTTTAACAACTCCAAATCCCCTACAGTCTCTACACGGACTTGAAATTACTTTACCTTCTCCACCGCAATCAGGACAAGTTTGTTGGATAGAAAAAAAGCCCTGTCTTGCTCTTATAGTTCCATAACCACCGCACGATGAACAATTTATTGGCTTTGAACCCGACTCTGCTCCACTTCCATTACATTTGTTACACTTATCTGACGTTGATAAATTTATAGTATGTTTTTTCCCAGAAAAAGCTTCTTCAAGCGTTATATCTAAATTAATTTTTAAGTCTGAACCTCGATTAGATCTGCTTTTTTTTGACCTACCTCGAGAGCCTCCCATAAAATCACCAAAGAAATCATCAAAGATATCTGAGAAAGACCCAGAATCAAAACCTCCAAAATCAAAACCACCACCTCCTTGTGATTGATCAAAAGCAGAATGACCAAACTGATCGTATTGTGATTTTTTCTTTGGATCAGATAAAACTTGATAGGCTTCAGAGGCCTCTTTAAACTTTGTTTCGGCCTTTTTATCTCCCTGATTACGATCAGG
>VHCC01000035.1 GCA_016882185.1 Candidatus Pelagibacterales bacterium
TTGGAAAATCTTGTAAATGAATACTCTTGTAATTTTTATTTTTAATTACTTGATAGGCCTCTTCTGATGTAAAGGCTAAAATTGGTGAAAACCATTTTAATAAAAAATTAGTAAGAACATTTAATACTTCTAAGCATTTATTTCTTCTTAGACTATTTTCACTATCACAATAGAGGATATCTTTTTTTATATCAAAATAAAAAGCAGAAAGATCTAAAGTGCAAAAATTTAAAAGTTCTACATATATTTTGTGAAAATTATATGAGTTAATATAATCTCGAAATCTTAAATCAAGCTCATATACCTGCAATAAAATATATTTTTCCAAGGATGATAAATTTGGATAATCTATCTTTGAAAAATCATCATTTAATAATTTGTCATTTAAATTTCCTAATAAGAATCGAAGAGTATTTCTAATTCTTCTATAAGACTCAGCGTGTTGATTTAGAATTGCCTTATCAATCTTCAAATCTTCAGAATAATCTGAAGCCACAACCCACAATCTAAGTATATCTGCTCCAAAATTTTTAATTACTTCTTCTGGCATAACCACATTCCCCAGAGATTTTGACATTTTTTGTCCTTTACCATCTACAACAAATCCATGGCACAAAATGTTTTGAAATGGCGCAGTTCCTTTTGTTCCGCAAGACTCAAGTAAAGAAGAATGAAACCAACCCCTATGCTGATCTGATCCTTCTAAATAAAGATTTGCTGGCCAAGTAAGCTCTGGTCGCTTATCTAAAACATAACTATGAGTAGAGCCGCTATCGAACCAAACTTCCACAATATCTCTAACCTGTTCATAATCGTTAGCATTATAATCCTTGCCTAAGAAATCCTGAGGTTTTCTTATAAACCAAGAGTCGCTTCCTTCTTCTTCAAAAATTTTTGCAATACCTTCTAAAACTTTTTCATCGGCTAGAGGTTTCCCTGTTTTTTTTGATATAAATATTGGTAAAGGGACGCCCCAAACTCTTTGACGAGAAACACACCAGTCAGGTCTCGTTTCTATCATTGATCTCAATCTATTTTGACCAACGGCCGGATAGAATTTCGTATTTCCAATTGCTGTTAATGATTTTTGTCTTAAGTTATTTTTTTCCATAGAGATAAACCATTGAGGTGTAGCTCTATGAACCAGAGGCGCTTTGGATCTCCATGAATGCGGATAACTATGCTTTAATTTGCCTTTACCTAATAAACTATTTGAATTCGTCAATTCATTAATAATTATATCATCTGCTTTAAAAATGTGGGTACCAGCAAATTTAATAATATTTTTTGTATAATGACCTTTGTCATCTATTGTATCAAAAGCTTGTATATTATTATTTAAACATAAATAATAATCATCTGGTCCATGGCTAGGTGCACAATGAACAATTCCTGTTCCCTGCTCTAAATTAACAAAATTACCATCAAGCATAGGAACATCAAAGGTATAACCAATTTCTTTAAAGGGATGGTTGCAAATAATATTTTTTAGTTCCGATCCTGAAAAATTTTCAACAATTTCAAAATTTGTAATTTTACAATCTACTAAAACTTTATCTACTAATTTTTCTGCAATAATGATTTTTTCATTATTATTTATTTTAATAATAGAATAATTAATTTTATTATTAAAGGCTAAGGCTTTATTACATGGGATAGTCCATGGAGTTGTTGTCCAAATAACAACGCTGGAGTTCATGAACTTTTCTGGACCAGACTTAATAAAAAATTTTGCATAAATAGTATTAGAGGTGTGGTCATAATATTCAACCTCAGCATCAGCTAAGGCTGTAGTTTCAACAACCGACCATAGAACTGGTTTAAACCCTCTATATAATCCACCATTTATTATGAATTTACTTATCTCTCTAGCTATTTGAGCTTCTGACGACTTGCTCATAGTCGTATAATGGTTTTTCCAATCTCCATTTACTCCTAATCTATTAAATTCCTTTTTTTGAATTTCGATCCAACTTGCTGCAAATTGTCGGCATTCTTCTCTAAATTCGTTTACTGGAATAGTATCTTTATTTTTGCCTTTCTTTTTATATTCTTCCTCCACTTTCCATTCTATTGGCAACCCATGACAATCCCATCCTGGCACATATGGAGCATCTTTGCCCATCATTTGGTTAAACCTTACAACGATGTCTTTTAAAATTTTATTTAATGCCGTACCTATATGAATATGCCCGTTTGCATAAGGAGGTCCATCGTGTAAAATAAATTTATCTCTACCTTTACTTTTAGATCTTAATTCTTGATAAAGATTAATCTCTTCCCAAAATTTAATTATTTCTGGCTCTTTTGCAGGCAAATTAGCTTTCATGGGAAAAGAAGTTGAGGGAAGATTTATTTTAATTTCTGACATTATTTTTTGTTTAAACTAATTTTGGCAACTTTAATATCTTTCTTAATCTGTCTTGCTAGCATTGTACTATTTTTAAATTTTTTCTCTTTTCTAATAAAATCAATGAACAATACTTTGATATTTTTGTTATAAAAATTATAGTTTTTTCCAAAAAAATTGACTTCTAAAACAGGACGAGATTTTCCAAATGTTGGCCTTACACCAAAATTAGCAATACCTTTGTAGGTCTTTTTATTAAAAATAATTTTGACAGAGTATACTCCAAATAAAGGCTTGATTTGATTTAAAATTTTAATATTTGCTGTAGGAAAACCAATTTTTCTTCCAAATTTTTTACCTTTAATAACTCTGCCAGAAATTGACCATGGCCTCCCCATAATTTTATTAACTAAATTAACTTTACCAGTTTGAATTAGATTTCTAATTTTTGATGAAGAAATTTTATAATTATTAAATTTTTTAAAATTAATTACAAAAATTTTAATATTATTATTTTTTGCTAATTTTTTTAAAAAAAAAACATTACCTTTTCGTTTAAAACCAAATCTAAAATCTTTACCAATAAAAATACTATGTGCTTTTAATTTCTTAAAAAGAATTTTGTTAACAAAATCTTCGCGACTTATTTTAGAAAAATTACGATTGAAAACTTGCTTGATGAAAAAATCTGCTCCAAATTTTTTTACAATGTCTACTTTTTCACTAATATTTAAAATTTTATTGTCAGTCCCATTGAAAAAGTCTTTAGGCAAAGGGTCAAAAGTAAATATACCAAATTTTTTTCTGAGTTTTCGTGAAAAAATGTAGGCCTTATTCAAAAGTTCTTGATGACCTAAGTGAACTCCGTCAAAATTTCCTATTGCAATAACAGCGTTAAGAAATTTTTTGTTTATAAGATTAGTATTATTATAAATTTTCATTTACCAAATTAATTCATTTTGAAAATAATTAATCTTAAAATATTTATTTTTTTCAATTACAAAATTAGCTAAACTAATATTTTTTTTACTCCATTCAGTTTTATGAATGCCCCCTGCTATAAATAAATTTTTAACATTAAAATTATTCGCACCAGAAATATCAGTATTTAAATTATCTCCGATAACCAGAACTTTGCTTTTATGTATTTTTTTTTTGCTATTTTTTTTTAAAATTCTAAAAACATATTCATAGATATTTCTATAAGGTTTACCAAAATACTCCACTCTACCACCCATTTTCTCATATAACTTTGCAATTGAGCCCGCGCAATATTCAGCTCGATCACCTCTATGAACAATTAAATCAGGATTTGCACATATTATTTTTAAATTTCTTTTTTTTATTTTCTTCAAAATTGAGAAATATTTATTCAGATTGTCGTTGTTATTATTTACTCCTGTACAAATAACAAAGTTTGCATTTTTTAATGATGTCTTTTTTAATGTAAGATTAAAAAATAAGCTGTTGTCTCTATCTGGTCCTAAATGATAAAAATTTTCATTCTTACTAAAATTTTTAAGATAATAACGTGTTAAATCTCCTGAAGTGATTAAAAAATGATAAAAATTCTTATTAAAATTTATTTGACTCAAAAATTTTTGGACACTTGAGCTGGGTCTTGGAGCATTCGAAATTAAAATAATTTTCTTAGTTTTTTTTAAACTTTTTAATGCTTTTAAGGCATCCGAGTAACATTCGATGCCGTTATGAATTACCCCCCAAAGATCTACAAAAAAAATGTCAAATTTTGGATAAATCTTACTAAGCCCGCTTAAAAAAACAGGATTATTCATAAGTTTAGAATTATTGTGTAGAACTTATTGTCTTCTTTAATTTTTCTACGATTAAATCTATTTCCTGTTTTTGAATAATTAAAGGTGGAGACAAAGCAATAATATCTCCAGTTACTCTTACAAATAATTTTTGATCTCTAAAAGCTTCACAAAGAACATTGTAAGCTCTTCGAGAAGGTTTGTCTGAAATAGATTCTAACTCAACCGCTCCTATTAATCCGAGATTTCTAATATCAATTATATGTTTAGTTCCTTTTAATGAATGCAAAGCATCTTCCCAGTATGTTGCAATTTCAGCAACTCTATTTAATAAATTATCTTTCTGATAAACAGCTAGAGAAGCAATTGCTGCTGCACACGCCAAAGGATGGGCTGAATATGTGTAGCCATGAAAAAAATCAATAATCTTTGGGTCTCCGTTCATAAAAGTTTTATAAATTTTATCAGAAACAAAAGTTGCAGCCATCGGAACAGTTCCGCTCGTTAATCCTTTTGCTATAGCCATTAAATCAGGCTCAATATTAAAAAAATCTGCAGCGAAAGGTTCTCCTAATCTTCCAAAACCAGTAATAACTTCATCAAATATTAAAAGTATTTCATTATCAGTGCAAATTTTTCTTAATTTTTCTAAGTAACCAACTGGTGGTATAAGGACTCCTGTTGAACCGGCGACCGGCTCAACAATAACTGCTGCAATATTAGATGCGCCATGTTTTTCTA
Source organism: Candidatus Pelagibacterales bacterium (assembly GCA_016882185.1). GTDB lineage: Bacteria > Pseudomonadota > Alphaproteobacteria > Pelagibacterales > Pelagibacteraceae > Fontibacterium. The sequence continues at coordinate 4,867 of VHCC01000035.1, forward strand.
TTTTTTGTAACAAATCATCTGCTAGATGCGCTCCCCACTTAGGCTGCCCTTTAGAATACGAATTATGCTCAAGATTATGTGTATGTGGAAGATGATAGACATCCGGTAAAAATCTTTCAATTTGTTTTTTATTATTTACTATCCCACCAACTGATAATCCACCAAATCCTGTTCCATGATAACCTCTTTCACGTCCTATAAGAATTTTTTTTGATGGTTTTCCAATTATTCTAAAGTAAGCTAAGGCGATCTTTAAAGCTGTCTCAACTGCTTCTGATCCAGAATTACTATAAAATACATGATTTAGATTTTCTGGGGAAATAGCTGTTAATTTATTACTTAATTCAAAGGCTTTATAATGGCCCATTTGAAAAGATGGAACAAAATCTAATTCAGCTGCTTGCTCTTGAATTGCTTTAACAATTTCATCTCTATTATGTCCTGCATTGCAACACCATAAACCTGCAACTGCATCTAAAATTTTATCTCCATTTGGAGTGTAATAGTACATGCCTTTGGATTTTGATATTATCCTTGGATCTACCTTAAAATCCTGATTTGCAGTGAAGGGCATCCAAAAAGCCTCTAGGTCATTAGGCCTGTAATTAGGTTTATGTTTTGGGTCTTTATTAATGAAGTTTTTGCTTAAATCCATATGGCCAATACTTTATAAAGTATAATTTTATATCTTCTACCTAAATTAGATTAAAAAAAACAAGTAAAATATAGTCTTTTAATCATTTTGGTGTACTATAAGCCCCTTGAAATTTAATAGCACAATCATCATATAGCTCGGGTACATCAATGTACCAAGTTAAATTTTGATTAACAACTAATTTTACGGAGATATAAATTAATGAACTTTAGACCTTTACACGACCGTGTTCTTGTTCAGCCTTTAGATGGAGAAGAAAAAACGGCAGGCGGAATAATTATACCAGATACAGCAAAAGAAAAACCCTCTGAAGGAAAAGTGATAGCTGTTGGACCTGGAGCAAAAACTGAAGATGGAAAAATTTTACCTATGGAAGTTAAAGTTGGAGATCTTGTTCTATTTGGAAAATGGTCAGGAACTGAAGTAAAAATTGATGGTGTAGAATATAGTATCATGAAAGAGTCTGACATCATGGGCATTATGTCTAAGAAAAAATAAATAAAATATAAAAAAGGAGAAAAAAAATGGCAGGTAAAATTGTAAGATTTGATACAGATGCAAGAAATGCAATGCTAAAAGGTGTTGATATACTTGCAAATGCTGTAAAGGTAACGCTAGGACCGAAAGGAAGAAATGTAGTTATAGATAAATCATTTGGCGCTCCTAGAATAACTAAAGATGGAGTTACTGTTGCTAAAGAAATTGAGCTTGAAGATAAATTTGAAAACATGGGAGCTCAAATGGTTAAGGAAGTTGCCAGCAAAACGAATGAAGAAGCTGGTGATGGAACTACAACTGCAACCGTGCTAGCACAAGCGATCGCTAGAGAAGGTTGTAAATATGTTGCTGCTGGAATGAATCCAATGGATTTAAAAAGAGGACTCGATTTAGCGGTAGAGGCTGTAATTACAAAAATTAAAGAGAGTTCAAAAAAAGTAAAAACTAGTGAAGAAATTGCACAAGTTGGAACTATTTCTGCAAACGGTGAAAAAGAAATTGGAGATATGATTGCAAAAGCAATGCAAAAAGTTGGTAACGAAGGTGTTATCACAGTTGAAGAAGCAAAAGGTCTCTCAACAGAACTTGATGTAGTTGAAGGTATGCAATTTGATAGAGGTTATCTATCTCCATACTTTATTACTAATGCTGATAAAATGATTGCAGAATTAGAAGATCCACTAATTTTTATCACAGAAAAAAAATTAACAAATCTACAGCCAATGGTTCCATTATTAGAATCAGTTGTACAATCTAGCAGACCATTCTTAATTATTGCTGAAGATGTTGAAGGCGAAGCTCTTGCAACTCTTGTTGTGAATAAATTAAGAGGTGGTTTAAAAGTAGTAGCGGTTAAAGCTCCTGGCTTTGGTGATAGAAGAAAATCAATGCTAGAAGATATTGCTATCTTAACAGGTGGACAGGTAATATCTGACGATCTTGGAATAAAGCTTGAAAACGTTAAGTTGAAAGATCTTGGTCAGTGTAAAAAAATCAGAGTTGATAAAGATAATACAACTATCGTTGATGGTGCAGGTAAAAAATCCGATATAGAAGCAAGATGTGGTCAAATCAGAAAACAAATTGAAGAAACTACCTCTGATTATGATAAAGAAAAGTTACAAGAAAGATTAGCTAAACTTGCTGGTGGTGTTGCTATTATTAAAGTTGGTGGCGCTACTGAAGTTGAAGTTAAGGAGCGAAAAGATAGAGTAGAAGATGCGCTTAATGCTACTAGAGCAGCTGTACAAGAGGGTGTAGTTGTTGGTGGCGGATGTGCGTTACTATATGCCTCTGAAGCTCTAAATAATTTAAAGCCAAAAGGTGATGACCAAAAAGCTGGCGTTGAAATAATCAGAAAAGCTTTGCAATACCCAATCAGACAAATCACTAGCAATGCTGGAGTTGATGGTTCAGTAATTGTTGGAAAACTGTTAGAAGCAAAAAAACCTTCTCAAGGTTATGATGCTCAAACAGGTGAATATTGCGATATGTTTGCAAAAGGTATTATCGACCCAACTAAAGTTGTCAGAACCGCTCTTCAAGATGCAGCTTCAATTGCAGGACTTCTAATTACAACTGAAGCAATGATTG
>VHCC01000036.1 GCA_016882185.1 Candidatus Pelagibacterales bacterium
ATTTCGGTTAATAAATTTGGGCGAGCAACAGTACATAGATATGATTATGCAACATCAAGGTGGAGAGAAGAGCAAAATTAAAAAAAGTATAAGTGGCATGAGCATAATTGAGGCTCTTGTTGCTACAGTTATTGTAGGCGTTGGACTTGTAACCGTTTTACAACTGGCAACCTATGTAACTCAGAGCATTGATCGTTCAATTCAAAAAAACAAAATAAATTATTTATCAGAAATGATGATGGAAGATATGTTTTCAGTAAGAACTGGATTAAACGCATATGCAAGAACCTTTGGCTGCAGTGTAACTCTTTCTAATAATCAAAATCTTTCAGATTTACGTCTCAATCAATGGCAAAGTAATTTTAAGAATAGTTTAGATGGAGGGTTAGATGCTGCAAATACGCGGTGCACAAATAATGATGCAAAACAGGTGACACTTTCAAATCAAAACACCGGAGCAAAAATTTTATTAAGGTCTGATAACGGTAAAGTAGAAAGAAATTTAGGTGCAATAATTAGATGAATTTTTTTTATAAAAAAAGTGAACAGGCTTTTACATTAATTGAATTATTAGTTGGTTTTGTTGTTGGAACTGTTATGGCAGCAGCTATTTATTTTTCCTATACAATATTTACTAATTCTTATGAGGGTATAGTCGAAAAAACAAACGTAAATAGAGCTTTACGTGCTTCAATGAATGAAATTACACATAATATTCGAAAGGCAGGATATGTTGATCCAAATCAATTTAATCCAAACGATGTTCGTTGGTCTTTTCAAGGCTTTAATATAAATGGAAGAGGAATAAATCATACTCTTAATTCAAATAGAGTTCACGGTTCTCCATTCATATATTTTTTTGGAGGCAATAACGCGCCAGATGCTCTTGGAATTTATTTTGATGTAGATCCTTTAAATATAGTATTTTTAACTTTTCACTCCATTGTAAGAGACAATATAAGGTTTTTAGAAAGGACAGAGTATAGATGTATTCCAAGGTCATTAGCTGGAAATGGAAATGGATGTACGAATTTAGATAATGAAAAAATATTTGGAAATTTAGAACAATTAAAATTTTCTTTTTATGACAGAAATGGGGTACAACTTCCACCATCACCAGCCTTTCGAGGTAATGCACCTTTTACCAATTGGACAGGAGCAATTACTCGAAGCATTGATCCTTTGGAAGTAAATTATGTTCAAATATCAATTATTTTTAGATCAAAAAATGAAATTTATAAAAATCCTGTAACAAGAACTTTTAACATTGGTGCAGATACGTATTCATACAATGATAGATTTTACAGGGAGATTTTAACTTCTTCAGTCTATCCAAGAAACATTATTACAAATAGATGAAAAAAAATCAAAAAGGGTTCGTGCTTACACTTGCAATTTTAATGTTGGTTGTAATGTCAATTATGGGACTTACTCTAGTTACTTTATTATCAAACGATGTTAGGCAAAATGACTCTCAAGATGAATACCAACAAGCCTTATATACTGCTGAAACTGGAGCAAATGTTGGTAAATTACAATTACAAACTTTAGTCACAAGTAGCAGAAGTTTACCTCAAGCCCAGGCTCAGCCTTGGAATCCTAACAATGCACCAAATTGGTGTCGTCCAAATAGGTTTGCTAAAGTTATGAATCAAAATGCGAATGAAATATTTATAGTTAATTCTCAACCAATTAATCCACAACGACTATTAGGAAATGAATTGAATCAGCCAGCAGGATCCTTAACAAATGATGAGTTAAATCGTTTTAATAGATATGAGTTTTATTATTTTATAACTAATGCACCGTCGTCAAATGGAAATGCGCCATTAGTAACTAACCCAACCCAAATCCTATCAATTAGGAATTCAAAAATAGCAAGCGGTGGAGTAACAGGTACATCGGTTGCAGAAAGAACAGCATATAAGTCTAATCCTGGCGGTGGTGCTCAAGAATATACAATTTATGCATGTGGCCGTAATATTGATAGCAATGTAGTAGCTGCTATAGATCTAACAATAACATTATTAATGCAGTAAGAAATGAAATCTTTTATTTGTATTATATTTTTCATACTCCTTACAACAACAAGTCATGCATGCAATATTAATTTTTTAAGTTTTGGGTCAAGCCCTTTAAATTTTCCATCAGATACAAGAACAAAAATTAAAAAATTGTCCAACGACATTATTATTATCACTACACCTATAAATGTGTTTTGTAATAAGTCTGATTTAAATGGCACAAGTGTAGATTTCTTATTTATTAAAAATCAATTAGTAAAAATTAAAATAATGAGAGAGAATTTTAAAAATAATTTACTACTTGATTTAGCCATAAATAAATATGGCGATTTCAAAAGAACACTTGGTCTTGAAAAAAATAATTGGCGAGGTACACAGGGATTTGAAACCAAACAGGAATATGCTGCCTACGTTTCGGTAATTAATAACGATTATCGAATTGAGATTATTGAAATCGTTTCTAAAAATCTTTCAAATTTAATGACTATATATTCACAATTTCAAGATAATGAAAAATAAAATATTATTAATAATTTTTTTATTATTTTTTCAAAATAATATTATTTTTGCTAAAACAGCGCCAATCGGCAGTACCTCTTCAACTGGTTCAGCAAATATTATGTTTGTATTAGATGTCTCAGGATCTATGCGGGGCTCAAGATTAAAGACTATGCAAAATGCTGTAAATAGGATCGTTCAAAATCCAACTCTTGCTTCAAATTCTAAATTCGGAGTTATTTCATGGGCTACTTCAGCTCAATTACGCGTAGGAATAACTTCGTCTACTTCAACCGTTACAAGCGCAGTAAATAGTTTGTTTGCAGGTGGGTGGACAAATGCGGCAACAGCTTTGCAGTTTACATCAAATTATTGGAATAATAATTTCCCTTCATCTGTGGGTTGCAATAAAAATTTTAACATTTTTATCACTGATGGTGGTTTTACCAACACAGACCGCAATCCTATATCTCCCTATACTTTTGCTTCTAACATGTATTCAAGAAATAATGCTCAAGCGACAACATTTGTAATAGGTTTTATTGGAGGGGATGCTGCTCAGCTAACACAGCTAGCTAGTGCGGGAAGTGGGGGAAAATATCAGTATTATGATGCACAAAATGAAATTGCTCTAGTAAATGCACTTACATCTGCAATTCAATTAGCCCAAGCAGAAAATCTTACTTTTGAAACACCCATAATTACTTCCGAGGGAGCAACAGAAAATAGAATTTATCAATCAACCTTTACCTACAAACCCTATAAGCAATGGGAGGGAACAATTCAAAAAAGAGATTATACTAACGGTATAATTGGCTCTAGTGTTTACTGGGATGCAGGAGCATTGCTAAACTCTAGATCTTATCTTGATCGAAAAATATGGACTGTTGGTCCAGGGTTAGCAACTCAAGCAACATTAAATAATTTTACAATTTCAAATTGGTCTAGTTTAAAAGACTCTTTCAATCACTCTTATATTTCAGATCGGGCATCCTCTGAAAAATTAATTAATTTTGTTCGTGGACTTGATACCTACAATCAAAATAACTCTGGTACTTCAACCCAAAGATGGAAACTTGCAGATATTTATAATTCAAGGATTACGGTCGTAGGGCCACCAAATGAAGAGGTTTCATCTAATGAACCACTTAATAAAGATATACGTTACAGGTTCGATAATAATTATGCAACATTCAAGGCTAACAATGTTCGAAGAAGAGAAATTATACTAGCAGGATCTAATGGTGGAATGCTTCATGCTTTTGCAACTGATAACGGACAAGAACTGTGGGCATTTATTCCACCTAGTATGCTGCCGAGATTACCTCAAATTATAAATCAAAATATTAATCAAGGAACAAGAGATTCATATCAAACCAATTCAATTTACGGTGTTGATGGATCACCAATAGTAAAAGATATTTATTTTAATGGCCGATGGCGAACTATCGTAATTACTGGCCTTGGTAGAGGCGGTGAAAGTTTTTTTGCACTTGATATTACAGATCCTACTCAGCCAACTCATTTATTTACTATCGAAAATGATTTTTTAAATTCTAAAATCTATATGTGGAATAGTAACGGAGAGAAAACTACACACACTCACGCGGCTTTAGCAACATCTACAGACAAAAATTATTCTAGACTAGGACAAACATGGTCATCTCCGAGAATAATAAGAGTAAGAAAAGGTGGTAATGATAAATGGGTTGCAGTATTTGGATCTGGATACAATGGGGCAGGTGGTACCAGCGCAGTTTATGTAGTTAATCTTCAACCTAATAGTACAGGCATTTTTGAGGGAACCTATGAAAATAAAATAGATATTGCATCAGATGGCACAGGAATACCAAATTCAATAACAGCCGATTTAACTGTTCTGACCCCAAATACAACTGGATTATTTGGTAATACTTTTGGTGCTATGGTTTATGCACTTACTCTTGAGGGTATGGTCTATAAAATAAATTTGACTAATACAGGTACATTTGCTGATAAATTTAAAATATTTTCTGCAGACAGCAATAGTACAAATGGAAGATTGACTTTTAATACTATGGAGGCAGGAATTAATACTGACAATAAACTTTGGTTGTACTTTGGAACAGGTAACATGCTTAATTTAGAAGATAAATCGTCAGCATCGCAACAAAATAGACTAATAGGGTTCAAAGATAATGATACCCTTCCTAATTTTATTCAACGATCACTTTTAACAGCAAATAATAACTGCACTAATGTTACGCAGGCTACCACATGTTTATCTATAACTAATGGTTGGTATGTAAATTTAACAAATTTTAGAAAGGTCACTGCCCAGCCAACTATAGTTGGAAACACAGTATATTTTCCAATTTATGAACCTAATCAATCCTGTGCTATTGGAAGGGCTATCTTAACAGGACTTGACTCAAAGTGTGGCTTTCCTTTACTCGCACAAACCGTTATAGGAGATGGCGTATTAGGTCAGGTAACAACATCAACTAATAAAATTGTTGTCGCGATAAGCACAAAAGCAACAAAAACTACAGCAGGTTTTACTCAGCAAGGCAATGTTATCACTGGAGATAAAACTGGCTCTGGTAACTCGATAATTTCAATTAAAGGATGGAGAGAAAATTAAAAATTTCATCCATAAAAATTAAATAAACTAAATTTCCAATAATGATAAAAGGTCCAAATGGTATTTCACTCTTCATTTTGACTTTTCCCTTTATTAATTTTGGAGCAATAGTCATTAAAGCAATAATGGAGGCTAAAAATATTATAATAAATATGGATTGATAACCAAACCATAGACCAATCCCACAAAATAATTTGGCATCTCCTAATCCCATTCCTTCGATGTTTTTAATTTTTTTATATAATTGTATTATTATCCAAATAGCTAAATACCCAATAATTCCTCCCAATATTGATGAGATAATATCTGGTGAGAAAGATCTATTGAGTTGCGGTATAAAATTTTTAAAAAATCCTGAAAAAATTAAAATAAAATTAAGAGAATTTGGAATAATAAAATATTTAAGGTCAATGTAAAAAATAATTACATAAATTGAAAAAATGAAAATAAATAAGAAAGTATCAATTGAAAAACCAAATAAATAAAAAATAAATACAAAGCTAAGAGCTGAAATACTTTCAACAACTAAATACTGGATCGGAATTTTTTCTTTACAACAAGAACATTTACCTTGAAGATAAATATAGGAAAATATTGGAATATTAAAATACCATTTAATCTTTTTTTTGCAAAAAGGGCAGTGTGAACGATTGATTACAATACTTTGATCAAGCGGCAATCTATAAATACATACATTTGCAAAACTTCCAAAGATTGCTCCAAGAAAAAATAAGCAAAGATAAGCTTCAAATAACATTAATTTTGTATTTCAAAATTATGACAAAACAATATACTTTTTATTTATCTATAGACAAAAAAAATTCATGAAAATTAAAGGTTTTACATTAATTGAACTTTTAGTTGTTGTTGCAATAATTGGAGTATTGGCTTCAATTGGAATTGTTGCTTACAATAATTACACATTATCTGCAAAAATTAATGCTACAAAAAAAGTTTTTGTTATGGCTCAAAAACATCTAAAAGCAGCAGCGACCTCGTGCAGGTCTGGATCAGGTTTTACTTGGTCGGATGGAAGACGATGTTTGCCAGGTCCGTTAGCAAATGGAGATCAAATCGCAGCAGGAACGCTCAATGATATAGCAAGGATTTATCAGACAAATGTGTATGATGCCTCAGTTAGAGCTACTGAATGGAACCAAACCTACGGGGTTGCATCTTGTCCTATTTCAAGAGCAGCAGTTATACCTAAAGGTCAAATTGTATTTGGCTATGGAAATGATGGTGCCCTAAATTACTGTAGAATGGGAGGTGGAAACATGTCATGCATACGGGCAAATATCGGTGATACAGATGGAAATGATTTTTATCTAGAGGCAGTTTTAAATATGTGTGATTTTTGACAAAAAATAATTTTTTATGAATACAAAAGCATATACTTTAATTGAATTATTAGTTGTCATTGCCATTATTGGAATACTTGCTGCGGTAGGAATTTTTATATTTTATGATAATTCAGATAATGCGAAGAAAAAAACTGCACAAGCGAACCACAAAATTATATCTAATTTTTTAGAAGCAGAAATTGCAAAATGTAATACATCAGGTAGTAAAACTGCCTTTGATGGCAAGATGAATTGTCCAAATTTAAATGCACGAAGTTATGAACCAGTGCTTACTGATGTACTTAGAGATAAATTTAAAAATCCTTTTCTGCCTGAAGAAAGTGCGATTTGGTTTTATCCAGGGACATGGTCTGGCAGGGCAGGATGGAAACCAGGGGCAACATTAATATCAATATTTACGATTGGAGGCGTTGAAACTTTTTTCATTACAACGTGTTTTGAGGAACAATGCTATCCAACAAATCCTGGGCCGAACCCACCTGTTTACGGTCCAGGAGTTTTAATAAAATCAATTCCAATCAAATAAAATGAAAATTCAAATTTATACTCCAAACTTTGAAGCAATGTATGAGAAGGGAGTTTTGTTTGTAAAATATTGTTATTACGGAATTTTACAGATTGTAACTTCAATTAATCTTTAAATAATTAATGGGCCTTGGGAAAGGCCCATTAAAGAATAAATTAACTTTTCTTTGGCTCTTTTTGTAGATCCTTCTTTTGTTGATGTTCTAACTTTTTTTGATCCCGATACGTTTTACGTTCTTCTACTGTGAGTTTACCATCTTTATTTGTATCCATCCTAGTAAACAATTCTTCAGCATTTTTTAAGTATTCAGCTTTAGTAACAGTTCTCTTTTCCATATCAGCAAAAGAAACTGAACTGAAACAGAAGATACTTGCTAAAGCTAAGGCTAAGATTTTTTTCATTTTACCTCGCAG
>VHCC01000037.1 GCA_016882185.1 Candidatus Pelagibacterales bacterium
GATAACTCTTGAAGATTTTTTTTAATATCAGAATTTTTAAATATATTTAAAGAGTCTGAAGATACATTTGAGAAATATTCAGCTCTTTTTTTGCATACGTTAATTACATCATGTTTTTTTATTAATGATAAAATCTTACTTAACTCCTTTTCACTTCTTGTTTCATTAATAAAATATTTTTTAATTTCTTCTCTTTCATTTTCATTTGATTTTTGAAATAAAATAATTATTGGTAAAGTAATTTTTCCCTCATAAAAATCATTACCGATATCTTTGCCAAATGTTTTAGTAGAATTGTAATCTAAAATGTCATCACTGATTTGAAAAACGATACCTAGATTTACACCGTAAGATTGCAAAGCTTTTTTTTCATTTTCTGATTTATTTGCAAGACAACCACCCACTTTCATAGCAGCACCAAACAATGAAGCTGTTTTTTGTGTAATAATATTTAAATAAACTTGCTCAGTTATATCTACTTCTTTTTTGTGCTGAAGTTGTAATACCTCGCCTTGGGCAATCTCTGCGGATATATTGGATAATAATTTTAAAATTTCTAGAGAACCAACGTCAACCATAATTTCAAAACATCGACTTAAGAAATAATCGCCAATTAATATAGAAGTTTGGTTCCCCCAAATTACGTTTGAAGTTTTTTTGCCACGTCTTACTAAACTATTATCGATAACATCGTCATGAAGTAAAGTAGCACTATGAATAAGCTCAACACAGGCAGCTAAATGAATATTGTGCTCACCTTTATATTCGTTAATATTGGAGCTTGCTAAAGTTAATATAGATCTTAATCTTTTTCCACCTGAACCTAATTGGTAATTTGCCATTTTTCCAATCAGATCTACCTCGCTTGATAATTTTAATTTAGTAAATTCTTCTACTTTGTTTAAGTCCTCCTTAAATATTTCTTTAAGAGAATCGTAAGGAGTTTTTTTTTGAAACTTTTCTAGTTGTACGATATTATTTTTCACGGACCTTTTGTAGCATTAATAAACGTAAAGTATTATTAAATTTTTACTCTGGAATACTAATAATAAACGTTTAAAAGATACTAATTATGTTTTCATTTTTTAAATCAAAACCAACAGTTTCTTTAATAAGATTAAATGGTGTTATAGGAAATGTAGGCAGATTTAGCCAAGGAATGAGTTACGCTAGTCAAAGCGATACTATTAAAAAAGCCTTTGCTTTAAAGAATATTAAAGCAGTAGTGATCTCTATTAATTCTCCTGGAGGATCACCAGTTCAGTCTAATCTTTTATATGATCTTATTCGTTCTGAGGCAGATGATAAAAAAGTTAAAGTAATTACCTATGCTGAGGATGTCGCGGCTTCAGGCGGATATATGCTGATGTGCGCTGGAGATGAAATTTATGCAAACGCTAACTCAATTGTAGGATCTATCGGAGTTATTTATTCAGGATTTGGATTTCAAGAGTTAATAAAAAAAATTGGTGTGCAAAGAAGAGTACATACAGCAGGTGAAAGTAAAAGTATTTTAGATCCATTTTTAGAAGAAAAAAAAGAGGATATAGAAAAATTAAAATCATTACAAAAAGACTTGCACGAAGAATTTATTAATTTGGTTAAAAATAGTAGAAAAGATAAAATTAAATCTGAAAATTATTCAATGTTATTTTCAGGGGAATTTTGGTCTGGAAAAAAATCTTTACAACTTGGTTTAATTGATGGAGTTGGAACTCTACAAGTAATTTTAAAAGATAAATTTGGCAAAGATCTTAAAGTTAAGAAATTTGAAGCAGCGCAAAGTTGGTTAAAACGAAAACTTTCCTCACAATTGTCAGGGTCATATTCAGAAGTTATAAATGAACTAGAAGTAAGATCGATCTGGAACAAATATGGCTTATAAAAATGGTAGCTAAAAAAAAAAAAATTTTTAAAAAAGGCATAGCCAAAAAAAAAGTTGTAATTAAAAGTAAATCAAAATCACAAGATTTATCTTTTCAAGAGGTTATATTTAAACTGCAAAAATTCTGGTCTGATTATGGTTGTGTCGTGATGCAACCTTACGATATGGAAGTTGGAGCCGGCACTTTTCATCCTGCAACAACATTAAGATCTCTAGGACCAAAGCCTTGGAAAGCAGCTTATGTTCAGCCATCTCGAAGACCTACCGATGGTCGTTATGGAGATAATCCAAATAGACTTCAGCATTATTATCAATTTCAAGTTTTAATCAAACCATCCCCAGAAAATGTGCAAAGTCTTTATCTTAAAAGCTTAAGCGTTCTTGGAATAAATTATAAAGAGCACGATATTCGTTTTGTAGAGGATGATTGGGAAAGTCCAACTTTAGGAGCCTCCGGACTCGGATGGGAAGTATGGTGTGATGGAATGGAAATTACTCAATTTACTTATTTTCAACAGATGGCAGGATTTGAATGTAAACCAGTATCAGCAGAAATTACTTATGGTCTTGAAAGGATTACAATGTTCATTCAAGGAGTAGATAGTGTTTTTGATATTAGATGGAATAATGAAGGTATCAAATACGGAGATGTTTATAAGCGTAATGAAAAAGAATTTTCAGCATATAATTTTGAATTTGCAAACGCAGACAATCTTCTAAAAGCATTTGCGATGGCTGAAGTGGAGTGTCAGCATTTATTATCTAAAAATTTAGCTCTCCCAGCCTATGATCAATGTTTAAAAGCTAGTCATATCTTTAATACTTTAGACGCAAGAGGAGTTATATCGGTGACAGAAAGGGCTGGATTTATTAACAAAATTAGAACTCTCGTTAAGAGTACTGCAGAAGTTTGGCTAAAGAACTCTGATTAATGTCTGATTTACTATTAGAGCTATATTCCGAGGAAATACCTCCCACATTACAAGAAGATGCAAAAAATAATATTGCTGCAAACTTTATATCATTTTTTGAGAAACATAATTTTAAAAAAATAATAAGTGAAATATACTCAACTCCCAAAAGATTAATCTTTTACTATAGCAACTTACCAATAAATATTAAAACTGAAGCAAAAATTTTAAGAGGTCCAAAAGTTGGAGCTCCAGAACAGGCTATACAGGGATTTGTTAAATCAAATAATTTAGATCCAAAAGATATTTATGAAGAAGAAATAGACAAAGGAAAGTTTATTTTTGCAAAAATACAAAAAAAAGAAATACCTGTTATTGAAGAAATTAAAAAAAATATCCCTAATTTTTTAAATGGTCTACAATGGAAAAAAAAAATGCGTTGGGGCAGTTATGATCTTTCTTGGGGTAGACCCTTAAAGTCAATTTTGTGCTTATTTGATAAAAATACCATTCCATTTAATTTTTTTCATTTAACGGCAAGAAATATTACATATGTGGACGGACCACTAGAGGATAAAGCGATTGTTGTTAAAGATTATTCTCATTTTAAAAAAATATTAGCTGATAAAAGAATTATTTTTGATAATGCAGAAAGAGAAAAATTAATTACTAAAAATATTATTTCATTTTTAAAAAAAAATGATTGCGAATTAGAAATTAACAATAAATTACTTAAACAAGTTGTTAATTTAGTCGAAGACCCAATAGTACTAAAGGGATCATTTTTAAAAGACTTTTTAAAATTGCCAGAGGAATTACTTATTTTAACAATGCAGCATCATCAAAGATATTTTCCAATGCGTTCTATTAACAATCATAAACTTATAAATAATTTCATTGTAGTTGCAAATAAAGAGGACATACAAAAAAAAATTATAAAAGGAAATGAGAGAGTTCTTACAGCTCGTTTAACTGATGCAAAATTTTTCTGGGAAAAAAATAAAAGTCAAAATTTAGTAAAACAAGTAAGTAAACTTAAAGGAATTATATTTTATAAAGATCTAGGATCGCTTTATGATAAAACACAAAGAATAAGAGTTTTAGCGTCATTTATTGCAGATATTATTAATTGTAAAAAAGATGATGCAGAAATAGCAGCCTCAATTTGTAAGGCAGATTTAGTTTCAGACTTAGTAGGGGAATACCCGGAGCTACAAGGTGTACTTGGAAAATATTTTGCAGTTGAACAAGGTTTTAGTTTAGAAATTGCTAACGCGATTTCTGATCACTATTTACCAATCGGGCCAGAAGATAAAGTTCCAAAAGAAAAAATCTCTATCGCAATTGCACTGGCTGATAAGATTGATAATTTAGTTGGCTTCTTTGGTATTAATGAAAAGCCAACAAGCTCTAAAGATCCATACGCATTAAGAAGATCAGCCCTTGGCGTTCTAAGAATATTAATTGAAAACAGAGTTTATATTTCGTTAAAGGAATTAATTAATAACTCAAAAAATTCATATCTCGCTCAAAATGTAAACATACAAAACCGTAAGTTTACTGAAGAAATTTTATTTTTTATTACTGAACGTTTTAAAAACTTACTTAAAGACAATAAAATTAGGTCTGATGTAATTGAGTCTGTTTTATTCAATAGTAGATCAGATGACTATTTTTCATTATTTACTAAAATCAAAAATTTAAACAAAGTAGTTAAAACTGACGATGGGATGAATGCTATTGCAGTTTATAAAAGATGCACAAATATTTTAGAGCAATCAAAAAAAGATCTTAAACAAGAGCTATTTGGGGACCCCGATACAGTTTTATTCAAACATCAAGAGGAGAACTTTTTATTAGAAAAAATAAATGAAATTAGAGAACACTATACAACTCCTGCACGATTAAGAACTGTAGAGCAAACTATGGGTTTATTAGCTGGAACAAAAAGTTTTGTTGATAAGTTTTTTGATAACGTAAAAGTAAATGATGAAAACGAACAGATCAAAAAAAACAGGCTAGAGTTACTATTCCTATTGTGCAAAACTTTTGATAGTTTTGCAGACTTTTCAAAATTTGAGGTTTAATAATGCCAAAGTGGGTTTATCAGTTTAATAGTTCAAACTGCGAAGGAACAGTCTCGCAAAAACCTCTCTTGGGTGGAAAAGGGGCAAATCTAGCTGAAATGGGAAAATTAGGTCTTCCCGTTCCTCCTGGATTTACAATCACAACCGAAGTTTGCAATGAGTTTTACAAAAATAATCAAAAATATCCAGATGATCTCAAAGTTCAGGTTGAAGACGCCATTAGAAACATAGAAAAAATTTTAGGTAAAAATTTTGGTGATGTTAATAATCCTTTATTAGTGTCGGTTAGATCAGGGGCAAGAGTTTCTATGCCTGGAATGATGGATACAGTATTAAATTTAGGATTAAACGATAAAACAGTTTTAGGATTAATTAAAAAAACTAATAACGAAACCTTTGCTTATGATAGCTACAGACGCTTTATTCAAATGTACAGTAATGTTGTCCTTGATGTAGATCATCATAATTTTGAAGATTTACTTGATAATTATAAACTTACTAAAGGTGTGCTATCAGATACAGATCTTAAAGCTGAAGATTGGAAAACAATTGTTGGCAATTATAAAGATATTATAAAAAAAAATACAAAAAAAGATTTTCCACAAGATTCTCATGAGCAATTGTGGGGAGCAATTAGCGCAGTTTTTAAGTCTTGGCGAAATCAAAGAGCAAAAACTTATAGAAGATTAAATAATATTCCTGAAGAATGGGGAACCGCTGTCAATATTCAGTCTATGGTTTTTGGTAATATGGGTAATGATTGTGCAACAGGAGTTGCGTTTACTAGAAATCCCTCTACGGGAGAAAATAGTTTTTATGGTGAGTATTTAATTAATGCTCAAGGAGAAGATGTTGTTGCAGGTATTCGAACCCCAAGAAATATTACAAAAAAAGCAAGACTTGAGTCGTCATCAGAAGATCTCTCATTGGAAGAGATAATGCCAGAGGCATTTAGCGACCTTACAAAAATTTATAAAAAATTAGAAAGCCACTACCGTGACATGCAAGATATTGAATTTACTATTGAGAATAAAAAACTTTGGATGTTACAAACAAGATCTGGAAAAAGAACTGCAAAAGCCTCAATTAAAATTGCAGTAGATATGGTTAGTGAAAAATTGATTACTAAAGATGAGGCTTTATTAAGAATTGACCCAAAAATTTTAGACACACTTTTACATCCTACCTTAGATCCAAAAGCTAAAAAGAATATAATAGCAAAAGGACTACCAGCTTCGCCTGGTGCTGCAACGGGTAAAGTTACGTTTAATGCTGATGATGCTGAGCAAATGAAAGCTAATAATCAGAATACTATTTTAGTCCGAGTTGAAACATCACCAGAAGATATACATGGAATGCATGCGGCCGTTGGAATTTTAACGTGTAGAGGCGGAATGACAAGTCACGCTGCTGTTGTTGCAAGAGGAATGGGAAGGGCCTGTGTTTCAGGGGCTGGAAATATAAAAATAGATTATGCAAATAAACTTTTTAAAGTTGAAAATATTGAAGTTAAAGAGGGAGACATAATAACAATTGATGGGTCAACTGGCGAAGTTATGCTTGGCGAAGTAAAAACAATTAATCCAGATATTTCTGGAGATTTTTCAGAAATTATGCGTTGGGCTGATGAGGTAAGAACTTTAAAAATTAGAGCTAATGCAGAAACTCCTTTAGACTCTAGAACCGCAAGAGGATTTGGTGCCGAAGGTATTGGATTATGTAGAACTGAACATATGTTTTTTGATGAGGAAAGAATTTTATATGTAAGACAAATGATCCTTTCAAAAACTAGAGAAGATCGTTTAAAAGCTTTAGAAAAAATTTTACCTTTTCAAAGAAAAGATTTTGTTGAAATATTTACAATCATGAAAGGTCTTCCCGTAACAGTTAGATTGCTAGACCCTCCGCTACATGAATTTTTACCAAAGACAGAAAAAGAAATTGATATAGTTGCAAAATCTTTAAAAATTCATTCAAGTGAAATTAAAAATAGAATAAATTATTTGCATGAAGAGAATCCTATGTTAGGCCATAGAGGTTGTCGTCTTGCAATTTCTTTTCCAGAAATTTATGAAATGCAATGTCGAGCAATATTTGAGGCTTTATATGAATTACAAAAACAGAAAGTAGAAGCAGTAATTCCAGAGATTATGATACCACTTGTGGCAACTGAAAGAGAAATTGAAATTTTAAAATTATTAGTTGATCGTGTTGCAAAAGAAGTTCAAAAAAATAATAATTTTAAAGTTGATTATTTGGTAGGCACTATGATTGAGCTTCCAAGAGCTGCGCTCAATGCTAAAAATATTGCAAAGCATACAGATTTTTTTAGTTTTGGTACAAACGATTTAACTCAGACAACTCTTGGAATATCAAGAGATGACTCTGGTAAATTTTTAGACGATTATGTAGAAAATAAAATATTTAAAATTGATCCTTTTATTAGTATTGATCAAGATGG
>VHCC01000038.1 GCA_016882185.1 Candidatus Pelagibacterales bacterium
CATTTGTGTTTTCCAATCATGGTACAAACCTCTCCTAAAGTTCCTGCCTTATGACTTAAAAGAACCCATAAACTAGTATCGTAAGCTTTTTCCTCTGAATTATTATAATTTTTTCTTAAACTCCAATATCTTCTAACTGCAGCCCTAGCTTTTCCTGTTTTAGCTATGGATGACCAGTACATCGAAGGTGATGGTTTAGAAGAAGTGATAATTTGAACTTCATCACCATTATTTAGGATACTTTGCAAAGGTGACTCTTTACCGTTAATTTTACAGCCAATACATTTGTCACCGATTTCAGTATGAACTGCGTAAGCAAAATCTATTGGGGTAGCATTTGCTGGTAAGCGAATAAGCGCTCCTTTAGGAGTAAAACAAAATACTTGATCTTGAAACAGTTGAAGTTTTGTATACTCAAAAAAATGTTCTGGATTTTCTCCACTTTCTAACATCTCAACTAAATCTTTTAACCAATTATAATCTTTTAGAGTTTTATCACTTACCTTTTCGTTAGTTTTGTAATTCCAATGAGCAGCTACTCCTCTTTCTGCAAACTCATGCATTTCATGAGTTCTAATCTGAATTTCTATTTTTTGTCGTTTGGGTCCAATTACAGATGTGTGAATTGATTTATAACTATTAGATTTTGGAACTGAAATATAATCTTTAAATCTTCCTGGAACCATTGACCATTCAGTATGGAAGACGCCAAGTGTTCGGTAACACAAATCAACATTATCCAAAATAACTCTAAAACCTACAATATCCGTAATTTGTTCTAAGGAAATTCTCTTATTTTGTATTTTTCTCCAAATGGAAAAAGGAGTTTTTTCTCTGCCAGTAACTTTAGCTTTAATACCTTTGTCTTCTAATAATTTTACTATTTTTTTTGAAATTTCAGAAAAAGTTACTCCTAAACTTTCTTTGTTAAGAATTAAGCGGTCTGTAATTAATTTTCTAGCCTCAGGATTTAAAATATTAAATGCTAAATCTTCAAGCTCATCACGAAAATTATGCATTCCCATTCTCTCTGCTAATGGAGAATAAATTTCCATGGTCTCTTTTGCTATTCTTAATTTTTTTTCTGGATCAACAATATTATTAATTGTTCGCATGTTATGTAGTCTGTCTGCTAATTTGACTAATAAAACTCTAATATCTTTTGAGGTTGCTAATATTAGTTTTCTAAAATTTTCAGCAACAGAGTATTCTTTAGACTTATCTTCTAATCTTGAAATTTTTGTAACACCCTCAACAAGATCGGCAATTTCTTTGCCGAATAATTTATTAACTTCAAGGTATGTTGCCTCTGTATCTTCAATCGTGTCATGAAGTAGGGCTGTAGTAATAGTGGCTGTGTCTACTTTTAAGTCACACAAAATAGCAGCAACTGCAATGGGATGAGTTATGTAGGGATCGCCTGATAGTCTCTTTTGATTTCTATGAACATTAAATGCAAAGTTATAAGCTTTTTTAACAACATTTTCGTCAATATAATTGTTATAAATCCTAACTTTATCTAAAAGTTCTTGCTGATTAAGCATGAACAAAAATATATCAAAGTTTTATATAATTGTAATGTTCTTCTTGGACTCTATGTCTAAATTTTCAATCAATTGATCAATTTTTTTTCCTGACAAAGGGCTTTTCCAATTTTTGTCAATTTCTCTAATTGGAAATAAAACAAAACTTCTTTGTTCTAAACGTGGATGAGGAATTTTTAATGAAATATTTTTATTAGAAATATTTATTATTTGCCCATTAAAATCTATAATATCAATATCACATGTTCGTGGAGCGTTAATTAAATCTCGTTTTCGATGAAATTCTTTCTCTACTTTAAAGATGTATTGTATCAGCTCCTCTGCTGAAAATTTTGTCTCAATTGAAATTACACTATTAACAAATTTAGGATCTAATTTATTGGGTACAGCAACACTTTCATAAAAACTAGATTTTTTTAATATTTTAACTTCATCATTGTTAAAAAATTCATAACATTTTAGCAAAGTTTGTTTACTGTCACCAAATTTAGATGGCAGATTTGATCCGAGTGAGAGAAGTATCATAGCTAGCTTTTTCTAAAAACTCTCGATTTTTCTCTTTCCCAATCTCTAGTTTTTTTTGTATGTCGCTTATCATGTTGTTTTTTTCCTTTAGCAATAGCAATTTGTACTTTCGCAATTCCTTTGTGATTAAAATACATTCTGACTGGAACAACCGTTAAGCCTTCTTGATTAATCTTTCCGATTATTTTGTTTATTTGTTTTTTGCTTAATAATAATTTTCTAAGCCTTCTTGGATCATGATTATTATATGAGGATTGATTATATTCAGGAATATAAGAATTTTGTAAAAAAAGTTCCCCACTAATATCAACAGCATAAGATTCTGCGATATTGCCCTTACCTAATCGTAAAGATTTAACTTCAGATCCTAACAAAGCTATTCCAGCCTCAATTAATTCTAAAAGAAAATAATTAAAACTAGCTTTTCTATTGTTTGCAACTACCTGATAATTGCCCTCATCTTTTTTCATTAATTAAATTAATGAAAGTTTTTTTAATAAATTCTTAATTCTAATTTGATTTTTTTTAGCAATAGTTACCATTGGCAAGCGTAGATCTTTTGAACATAACTTTAATAAACTAACAGCAAACTTTACTGGGGCAGGATTTGTTTCCACAAACATCAAATCGTGTAATGGTTTTAACATTTTATTGATTTCTTTAGCTCTTTGAAAAATTAATTTGTCGGCTTTATAATCTAACAAAATTTGCATTTCAGAACAAAGTTTAGGAGCAACATTAGCAGTGACAGATATACAGCCTACTCCCCCTCTTAATTTAAATTCAAATGCATTGGAATCTTCTCCAGTGAATTGAATAAAATCTTTTCCTAATTTTTTTCGTTGTTGAACGACCCTATTTAGATCCCCAGTCGCATCCTTTACTCCGGCAATATTTTTTAATTCAAATAAACGGGACATTGTATCGACGCTCATATCAATTACTGATCGACCTGGAATATTATAAATAAAAATGGGTATACCGCATCGATTATTAATTGCCTTATAATGTTGATATAAACCTTCCTGCGTAGGTTTGTTATAATAAGGTGTTACAATTAATGCTGCACTTGCTCCCGCTTTCTCTGCAAATCTTGTTAGATCAATAGCCTCTTCGGTAGAATTAGATCCCGTTCCAGCCATAATTGGAATTCTATCTTTTGACTCACGAACACAAATTTTAATAATCTCCCTATGTTCGGCATGACTCAATGTTGGAGATTCTCCGGTAGTTCCTCCAGGTACTAATCCATTAGTGCCATTATCAATTTGATGATGAATTAATTTAATAAAAGCATTCTTATCCAATCGATTGTTTTTAAATGGTGTTATTAATGCAGTAAATGATCCTTTAAACATTATATAAATATCTATAAAAATTCGTTTTTATAATACACTATTTCTATAATAATAAAATTAAATGAACTTTAGATTTGTTATAATTATTAATTTATTTTTGCTGGTAGGTTTAACTTTTCAAGCTTATGCAAAAAATATTCCTCCAAAATTAAAACCAGAAAAATTTATAGATAAATCAGTTTCTTCATCAAAAACATCGAAGTTGTTTGATAATATAACAAAGAATAAAAAAACAGATCAAGTAGCTATAACACCTAAAAATGATCTTCCTAAAGATGAGAGATTAAATCAAAAAAAAGAAATTAAAAAAGATATTAAAGAGCCTAAACAAAAACAAACTGTAGAAAAAGAAATTGTAAAATCAAAAGAGATAAAAGAAATTAAAAAAAATGATGAGGCAAAAGAAATTGTTCCAAAAATAAAGCCACAAGATTTTAAAAGTTTTTCTCCTGATCACAAAGGTCCTTTAGAAACAAAAACACTTAATAATAAAGATTTTGAAATTTCAAAAGTTGTCTTTGATTACGTAGACCGTAAGCAATGGAAACTGGCCTTATCAGATGCCCAAAAGATGCAAGACAAAACAATTTATAACCTTGTAAATTGGATGTACTTGATAGATTCACAGAGCGGAGCAAATTTTAATGAGTATTTTATATTCATAAAAAACAATAAAGAGTGGCCAAGAATTAATCGTATAAAATATTTAGCCGAGCATAAAATTAATTTTGATAATAATTCACCCTCTTCAATTATTGAATATTTCAGCAATAACCCCCCTTTAAGTGGTTTTGGAAGATTGCGATTAGCGGAGGCATTTTTAGAAAATAATCAATCTGAAAAAGCTAAAAACTTAGTAAAAGATGGCTTCAAAGATGCCGAATTAAGTAAAAATGATCTAAGATATTTTTCAAAAATTTTTAAAAAATTTTTAACACAGCAAGATTATGTATTAAGAGCAGATTATTTTGCATATGAAGCTAAATATCAAGATTTAAGAGATACAATTGAATACTTAAATGCTGACTATCAAAAACTATATAATGCAAGAGCTGCATTATTTACTAAAAGGTCAGCTGATAATTTAATTGCACAAGTACCCCAATATTTAAAAGAAGATCCAGGTTTAATTTACGATAGAATTAAATGGCGAAGGAAAAAATCAAGATTTGATGAGGCGTTAACACTGATAAATCTAAGTGCTTCAGATTCATTGGAAAGAAATCAATACCTAGCAAAAGAAAGACTATCGATTGCTAGAGATAAAATTCAAGATAAAGAATTTAAAACAGCATATGAAATTCTTAAAGACCATAGATTAAAAGATGGGTCTGATTATGCTGAAATTGAATGGCATCTTGGTTGGTTAGCCTTAAGTTTCATGAATCAACCAGATTTAGCCTTAGGCCATTTTTTAAGAATGAATGCAGCGGTTTCTTATCCAATCTCAAAAGCGCGAGCAGCTTTTTGGATTGGAAAAACTTACAAAAAATTAGGACAAACAAACCAAGCAAATACTTGGTTTAAAACCGGCTCACAATACGGAACAACTTTTTACGGTCAATTGTCCCATAAAGAAATAGATGAAAAGAAATTCTTAATAAATAATAGTTTCAAATTTAGCGAAGAAAAGTATGAAGAATTTAAAAAAAATAATCCGCTTGCTAAATCCGTCGTTATATTAAAGGAGCTTAATAGAACTAAATATACAAAGGATATATTAAGACATCTTGGCGATGTTGATCAGAACAAAACTGCTGAGGAAATCTCAATGGCTGGAGTTTTGGCTCAAGAGATTGAAAGATATGATTTTGCAATTCAGATTGCGAAAAATGCTTCATACAAAAATTTAAATTTTTTAGAAATTAGCTATCCAAGAATTGAAGTTCCGCAACAAATTAAAGATCAAAAAATACTAGATAGCTCTGTAATTTTAGCTTTAATAAGACAAGAAAGTGAGTTTGACACCTCTGCAACTTCTAGAGTTGGTGCAAAGGGTTTAATGCAAATAATGCCAACAACCGCAAGATTACTAAGTAAAGTGACAAATATTGATTTTTCGAGGGAAAAATTAACTAGAGATAAAGATTATAATCTAGCGTTAGGTTCTTATTATATTTCAGATCTAGATGATCTGTTTGGTTCACACTATCTGGCTTTTGCAGCCTACAACGCAGGTCCTAACCGAGTGGAAAAATGGATTAAAACATTTGGAGATCCAAGAAGAAAACAAATTGATGCCATTGATTTTATTGAACTTATACCATTTCACGAGACAAGAAATTATGTACAAAGAGTAAGTGAAAATATTAATGTCTATGAATATTTAAAAGATCCTAACAACGCAACAAATAAAATTGAAAAAATTTTATACCGATAATTAATTATTATTTTTTTTATAAGAATAAGATAAAGCTGCAAAGACTACTGTGTAATTCAAATAAGAAATGAAAAAAGATATAAAATCAAAAAAAGGCTTTATAAATTTATAAAATTCCTGGGAGTTCTCAACAAAATAAATTTGTAATGCAAAAACTAAATAAGTAGGCAAAATAAAAGCCGCCGTGATAATTAAAAATATTAAAAATAATTTTCCTGAATAATTATTAAATTCTTTTCCGTTAAAAATATTAGTCGTTTGATTTAACGATATTTTAGGCAGAACGAGAATTATTTTAAATGTTAAGTAGATCGTTGGAATTAATAATAACACTACAAATCTACTATCAATACCAAAAAATTGACTAATATTATTTACGTCTAAGTAATATTTTAGAAAAACAGGACTTAGTGCAAAAGAAAAAATTAAAGCACTATAAAAAAAATATCTTAAATTCGTATAATCGAATATTTTTAATAATGGATTATATATAGTTTGATTTGCCAAGATTTCCCTATGTGTTTTATAGGCAATTGTACTTATAACAAGGCCCATTAATGAAAAAAAAATAAGAAACGTAAATTTTGTTGCAATATTTTTTAAAACTAAAAAATACAGCCCATTAAAAATTATTGTAAGTAGTAATACTGTAAAAAAACTTTCACTAAATTTTTTCTTTATATCGCTGAACGTGTAAGAGAATGATTTTGTAATTATTTCATTTATACTAAGATTATCATTCATATTTTTGGCGGAGAGAGAGGGATTCGAACCCTCGATACGACTTTTCAATCGTATAACGGTTTAGCAAACCGCCGCCTTCAGCCATCTCGGCCACCTCTCCTAATTTTGATAATTTTTATAAATAAGGATATATCTGCTTTGATATATGACTACAACTCACTGGTTTTATCTAATTGCTGCTGGACTTTTTGAAATTGGGTGGCCGCTTGGATTAAAGCTTTCAGCAATACCTTCCTATAAAATACTAGGACCAATTATTGCTGTTATTTCTATGGCAATTAGCGGTATTTTATTATGGCTTTCTCTTAAGGGAATATCTATCGGTACTGCATACGCAGTTTGGACTGGTATTGGAGCTGCTGGAACATTTATTATTGGCGTTTTATTTTTTAATGATCCATCAATTCTCTTAAGATGGATTGGAGTATCTTTAATAATTCTTGGCGTTATATTTCTTAAAGTTGCTTAATTTTTTATTTTGGAGCATCAATTACTAATACTTCAGAATTATCATTTGCTTTTATTTTAAATTCTTTAATATTTGAAATTTCAGCAGCATC
>VHCC01000039.1 GCA_016882185.1 Candidatus Pelagibacterales bacterium
TTTAAATCTTCTAAAACCCTTAAATAATTTTTGGCATAACTTATTATTTCATTAAGGTTTGAGTATTCTTTTGAATTACTAACAAACTCATCTTTTTTAAGATCAGGTTTTGCTAAAATACTTTCTAGCTCATTGAATCGACTTACGATGTTCTCAACTTTATCTATGGGGATCATTTAAATTTAAAGGGCTTGATTTCTAATTTGCTCGGCTTTTTTTTCAACAAGACCTACGATGTGCTCAATAATTTTTTCACTCGGAACTTTATGATCTTGAAGACCTGATAAGTAAATCATATTGTTTCCCTTACCTCCTCCCGTTAGACCAATATCTGTTTGCGATGCTTCACCTGGTCCATTTACAACACAGCCGATGATGGACAATGTCAAAGGCTCTTTAATATGTGATAACCTTTGCTCTAATATTTCAACTGTTTTAATAACCTCAAATGCTTGTCTTGCACAAGATGGGCAAGAAATTATTTTAACTCCTCGATTTTTTAAATTTAAACTTTTTAATATCTCAAGTCCTGCTTTAACTTCATTTACTGGATCTGATGAAAGTGAAATTCTAATTGTATCACCAATCCCCTCACTTAATAACATTCCAATTCCAATTGAAGACTTAATTGTTCCTGCAAAATAACTACCGGCTTCTGTTATTCCAAGATGTAGTGGATAATCACATTTTTTAGAAAGCTGTCTGTAAGCATTAACTGCTAAGAAAATATCAGAAGCTTTAACGCTTATTTTAAAATTAAAAAAATCTAAGTTTTCTAAAATTTTAATATTACGATCTGCACTTTCAACTAATGCCTCAGGACATGGCTCTTTATATTTTTCCAACAAATCTTGTTCAATGGACCCTCCATTAACCCCAATTCGAATTGAGCAATTAAAATCCTTTGCTGCTTTAACAATTTCTTTTACTCGATCTTTTGATCCAATGTTTCCAGGATTTATTCTAAGACAACTTGCGCCTGCTTCTGCAGCCTCAATTGCTCTTTTATAATGAAAATGAATATCTGCAACGATTGGAACGTTTGCATGTTTTACAATCTCTTTTAATGCTTTTGTAGACTCCTCATCTGGGCAAGAAACTCTAACAATATCAGCTCCAGCTTCAGCAATTTGATTTATTTGTAAAATCGTTGCTTTTGCATCAGTTGTTAAAGTATTTGTCATAGATTGGACTGATATTGGGGCGTCACCACCAACATAAACGTTGCCGACTTTAATTTTTTTTGTCTTTCTTCTTTTAATTTCCCTAAAGGGTCTAATGCTACTCATAAAATTTAATCTAAATCGAATGCTGTATGAATAGCAACCACAGCTTTTTGCGTTTGCATTTCATCTATTAAAACAGAAATTTTAATTTCTGAGGTTGATATCACTAAAATATTTATATTTTGATCTGATAATGCTTTAAACATTTTAAAAGCAACACCTGGATGTGTAATCATTCCAGCTCCAACAATTGAAACTTTAGCAACCTTGTCATCAAAATTAATTTTTTCAAATTTTAAATTACTATTTTTTTTTATAAGATTTACTGATTTATCTAAATCTTCTCTTTTAATAGTAAATGTAACATCAGTTTTTTTATTATCAGCCGATACGTTTTGTACAATCATATCAACGCTAATATTATTTTCATACAAAGGCTTAAAAATACTTGCTGCAATTCCTGGTCTGTCTTCAACGCCAATTAAGGTTATTTTTGCATCATCTTTTGAATAGGCAACTCCAGTAATTACTTTATCGTATGAAATTTTATCATCACTTGTAATGCTTGTGCCTTCATTATTTGTAAAAGTTGAACGCACATGAATTTCTACATCATTCATCATTCCTTGCTGTACAGAATTACTTTGCATAACTTTTGCACCTAACGATGCCATCTCCAACATCTCCTCATAGGAAATCTTATTAATTTTTTTTGCTTTAGGATTAATCGCAGGATTAGTTGTGTATACTCCATCTACATCTGTATAAATTTCACAATAATCAGCTCCGATACATTTTGCTAAAGCTACCGCTGAGGCATCAGATCCACCTCTACCTAATGTTGAAAGTCTAAAATCTTTTGAAACTCCTTGAAATCCTGGAACTACAGGAGTCTCGCCTTGCTCTAATGACTTGTTAAGTTTTGTAGTTTCTATTGAAACAATTCTTGAATTAGTATGAAAACCCTCTGTTAGAATTGGAATCTGCCAGCTTAACCATGATCTTGATTTAAGACCCATTTTTTTTAGGGCGCCTGCAAATAAAGTCGATGTCACCTGCTCACCTGTTGAAAGCAAAGCATCATATTCCTCAACATCAAAATTTTGATCTATTTCTTTCGATTTTTTTATTAAATCATTAGTAACGCCTGACATTGCAGATACCACCACCACAACTTGATGACCTTCTTCAACCTTATTTTTAATAAGTTTTGCAGCGCTCAAAATTCTTTCTATATTTGCAACCGAGGTGCCACCAAACTTAACTACAATTTTACTCATGAAAGCTAATTAATATCTTAAAAATTTAGATTTATAATTACTCCTATGTTAAATATTTCGCAACAAAATGAACATAGATAATAAAAATAATCCAACAGCCGATATTCAGGAAATAAATAAATTCTCAAAAATGGCTTCTGAATGGTGGGATCCAAATGGAAAATTTGGACCGCTTCATAAATTTAATCCTATTAGACAAGAATATTTAGTTGATAAAATTAAAAATCATTTTGGAATTTTACCGAATGGCCCTTATCCATTTAAAAACTTAAAATTATTAGATGTTGGATGTGGTGGTGGATTAATTGCAGAACCCATGACGAGACTTGGTGCAAAGGTAACTGGTATCGATGCTTCTGAAAAAAACATTAATGTTGCAAAATTTCACGCTGAACAAATGGATTTGAAAATTAATTATTTAACAACAACTCCTGAAAATTTAAATGAACAGTTTGATGTTATTTTATGTTTAGAAATTATTGAGCATGTTGCAGATGTAGATTTATTTATTCAATCTTGTGCTAAATTATTGAAAAAAAATGGGATTATATTTTTTGCAACACTTAATAGAACAGCTAAGTCATTTTTATTTGCAATTGTTGGGGCTGAATATATATTAAATTGGCTACCTAAAGGAACCCATAATTGGAATAAATTTTTAAAACCTAGTGAAGTCATTTCAACAGCTTTAAAATATCAATTGGAATTTAAAGAAAAAATAGGTTTTAAATTTAATATTTTTTCAAGGGAGTGGCAAAAAAGTAAAGATATGGATGTTAACTACGCAGTAAGTTTTAAAAAAAATTAAGCGTTTTCTTTTGGAACCCAAGGAATAGTTGCAACATCAATTCCTTCCTCTTGTAACTCTTTAGTTTCTTCTAAAGTTGCATTGCCATAGATATTTCTTTTTTGTTTTTTATCATAATGAATGGATCTAACTTCAGATACAAACTTATCACCTACATAATCAGCATTTTTTGCAACATAATCATTTAACTCTCTAATTTTACTTTTCACATTTTTAAAAAATTCTTTTTTCTGCTCAGTATCTTTTTGAGTTGTAGATGTTTTAGAAGTTGCAACGCTTGGAGCCATTATACTTTTTTTTACAGTTTTTGAGCTTCCACAAACGTAGCAATTAATTAAATTCTTCTTAAGTAATTTTTCATATTCACTAGAATTTTGAAACCAACTTTCAAAAGTCTCACCACATGAACATTCAAGATTATATTTAATCATATCTCTAATGTAGGTACGTTCATGTTAATTTCAATATGTTAATTTTTATTGAAGAATAGAATTACTTTGCCCAAGGTAATTCCAAATTTAGACATGGTTGCAATATTCACTAAATAATTATTATCTTGTAAAAACATCCAATCATCAAAACTTACTTTATATTTACTGTTACCGATTTGCAGTGCAAAATCATACTTCCAGTTAAAAGCATTGCCAGAAGTTGCCCCCGATGCAAGACCTATAACTCCATCTGCATACCCTTGATATTGATTGGCGCCAATTTTTTCTAACTTCCACTCACGGTATTCCTTAGTGCCATCATCGTAAATAAAATTTTCTTTCATCACTAAGTATTTTCCATCCCAAGTTCCATCAATATCTACTTTAAAACTTTTTTTAATGTTACCAAATCGATCTTCAAATACACCGCGCGCCACAGTTTTTCCTTTAAAATATTCCTCTAGTTTAAATACAGGTTTATTATTTTGAAATTGTTCTAATTTCATAGATGAAGAACATTGTGTTACACTAAAAAAAACAAAAAATATAAATAATATTTTAAGATTTTTATTTAAAAATTTTGTAATAATTTTCATAAATTCTATCAAAAATAATCTGACTACCTGGTAAATATTTAAACTGTTTAATCTCTTTGCGATTTAACCAGCGCAATTGTTGTTTTTCTTTAAGTTTAATCTTTCCTGTCCAAAATTCTACCAGATAAATCATCATTATAATTACAGTATTTTTATAACGATGAGTAACAAGATCAATATTATCTAAATTGTCTTTTTCTATAGTAACGCCTATTTCCTCATATAATTCTCTCACTGCACAATCCTCGAAAGACTCGTGGGTTAATAATTTTCCCCCTGGTAGTTCCCAATATCCACTTAAAAATTTACCTTCAGGTCTGCTAGTAATTAAAATCATATTGGATTTTTTAAGCAAACAACATGAGACAAAAGTTTTTTTCATAAATATGCAACTATAGCATAATTGACATTCCTCACTATGCTACTTATATAACATTTCAATCTAACAAAAACATATGCCAACAATCTTTGACAATTTAAAATTAGGTAATCTTACTCTTCCAAATAGAATTATTATGGCTCCGCTTACAAGGATGCGAAGTAAACAGCCAGGCAATATTCCTTGGGAATTAAATGCAACTTATTATGCACAACGAGCATCTGCAGGATTTATTTTAACAGAAGCAACACAAGTTTCTCAACAAGGTCAGGGCTATCCTGGAACTCCTGGAATTCACAGTAAAGAACAAGTGCAAGGATGGAAGTTAGTAACTGATGCAGTTCATAAAAATGGAGGTCATATTTTTTTACAGTTGTGGCATGTGGGAAGAATTTCTCACTCATCTCATCAACCCAATAATAGTTTACCCGTTGCACCATCTGCAATAGCTGCAAAAAATTCTGGAACATTTACCGCTGATTGGAAACCAACTGCTATTTTAACTCCACGAGCATTAGAAGCGTCTGAGCTTCCAGGAATTATTCAAGATTATGTAAATGCTGCAAAAAATGCAAAGGACGCTGGTTTTGATGGGGTGGAAGTTCATATGGCAAATGGATATTTGCTCGATGAATTTTTGCAAGATGGAAGTAATAAAAGAACAGATGAATTTGGTGGTTCCATTCAAAATAGAGTTAAATTTCCAATGCAAGTATTAGATGCTGTTATTAATGTTTTTGGAAAAGATAGAGTTGGCGTGAGGCTTTCTCCCTATGGAACATTTAATGATATGAGCGACTCTAATCCTATTGAATTATTTACCCATGTAATTGATCAATTAAATCAAAGACAAATTGCATTTCTTGATATGATTGAACCTAGAGCAACATCTGCTGGAGGTGGTGATGATGTAAATGAAAATGCACCATCTACCACTAAATTATTTAGAAAAAAATTTAAAGGAATCTTTATCTCTGCTGGTGGCTATAAGACGGAGGATGCAAAAAAAGCAATTGAAACTGACGAAGTGGATGCTGTGGCATTTGGAAGAATTTTTATCGCAAATCCAGATTTACCAAAACGCATTAAAAACAATGCACCATTAAATCCTTATAACCGTGCAACATTTTATGGTGGTAATGAAAAAGGTTATACGGATTATCCAGCACTAAGCTAAAATCTCAAACAGGATCAATGTGAGTCATAAGATTTAAAACCCTAGAACTGCGCATCACTCTATTTCTTGCTTCAACTGCAATGGCATGGCCTTCTGCAACCGTCAAATCACCTTTAACCTCAATATGAACATCTGCAATAATACTATCTCCAACTTTTCTTGTTCTTAAATCATGAACATTTATAACTCCTGGAGTTTCTAGAATTATTTTTTTAATTTTTTCAACTTCATTAGTGTCAGCCGCCTTATCAGTTAAAGCATGGATGGCTTCATAACTAAAAGACCAGCCCATTTTTAAAATCATCACACCTACAATGATTGCAGCGATTAAATCAAAGCTATGATAACCCAGTAAATTAAAAATAATTCCAATTGCAACAATTAAAGATGATGCAGCATCAGAACGAGCATGCCAAGCATTAGCCATAAGCAAACTTGATTTAGCTCTTTTTGCAATATTTAAAAGATAACGAAATAATAATTCTTTAACTGCTAAGCAAATAATTGAAGCATATAAGGCTGTGATATGAACCGTTGCAATCTCATCTGCACTATCAAGTTTTTTTCCAGCACTCCAAATCATTGCACCACCCACAAACAATAAAAGTAGACCTAAAAATAAACCTACAGCATTTTCATATCGATAATGACCGTAATTGTGATCATCATCTGGAGGATTTAAAGATTTTTTACTGGTAATTAAAACCAGCAAATCTGAAAACATATCAGCTAAAGTATGAAGTCCATCTGCAATCAGCCCTGAAGATTTAGAAAAGAAGCCGACAACAATTTGGAAAATAACTAAAAAAAAATTAACAATAATACTGGTCCAAGTGCTTTTGTTTGCAACTTTTCTTTTTCTTACATAGTTGGATAAAGATTCAGACATGAGTAATGCGGTATAAAATATAGAATATTAATAAACTATTTTATTTATTTGATTAAATAAAGTTTGCTCTATAGGGTTTATTTTTTAATTTAATATTTAAATGCCAACTTTCATTGACTATCTGCTCCTGACAATCATAACGATTTTCCCAGTTTTAAGCCTTGGTATAATGTTATTTTTTTCATTTGTAATTGCACCAACTGTTCATAAATTTTTACCAAAAACAGAGTCTGGACCATATATTAGAAAAATTTTTCCAATTTATTA
>VHCC01000040.1 GCA_016882185.1 Candidatus Pelagibacterales bacterium
AAAATCTTAAAGTTGGTTTATTTAAAAGTTAAGGAGAATTGATGCGAAGAGTTGTAATCACAGGTTCTGGAATAGTATCTTGTATTGGTAACAATAAAAAAGAAGTTTTAGACTCTCTTCTTAATACAAAATCTGGAATAACTTTTTCTGAAGAATACAAAAAATATAATTTTAAAAGTCAAATTTGTGGCGTTCCAAATATTAAATATGAGGAATTAATTGATAGAAAAGTTTTAAGATTTATGGGCGATGGGTCTGCCTACGCTTATCTTTCAATGAAGGAGGCAATTGAAGAGTCAGGACTTACCGAAAAAGAAATTAGCAATGAAAAAACTGGAATTATTATTGGATCGGGTGGCCCTTCAATTAAAAATGTAATGTTTGCAATCGACTCAACTAGATCATTAGGTCCTAAAAAAATGGGCCCATTTATTGTACCAAGAACGATGGCAAGTACATGTTCTGCAACTTTAGCAACTCCATTTAAAATTAAAGGAGTTAATTATTCAATTAGTTCTGCTTGCGCAACGAGTGCACATTGTATTGGCAATGCTATGGAACTTATTCAATTTGGAAAACAAGATATTGTTTTTGCCGGGGGTGGCGAAGAAATAGATTGGAGTCTTTCTGCAATGTTTGATGCGATGACGGCATTATCTTCAAAATATAATGATGCGCCACAAACAGCGTCTAGACCTTACGACTCAAGCAGAGATGGTTTTGTAATCGCTGGAGGAGGCGGTGTTATTGTTTTAGAGGAATATGAGCACGCAAAAGCGAGAGGTGCTAAAATTCTTGCCGAAATAACCGGTTATGGAGCCACGTCTGATGGTTATGATATGGTTGCGCCTTCTGGTGAAGGAGCTGTTAGATGTATGAAAATGTCTATGCAAAATTTAAGAAATTCAAAGGTAGATTATGTTAACACTCACGGAACTTCTACTCCTGTGGGCGACACAAAAGAAATCGAAGCTATGAAAGAAGTTTTTAAAGATAAAGTTCCTCCTTTTAGTTCAACAAAATCTATTACGGGACATTCACTTGGCGCAACATCAGTTCAAGAAGCTATTTACTGTCTATTAATGATGAAAAATAAATTTATAGCAGCATCAGCAAATGTGAGGGATTTAGATGAAAAAATAAAAGGATTACCAATTGTAACCGAAGTTAAAAAAAATATAGATTTAAATTGTGTAATGTCTAATAGCTTTGGTTTTGGTGGAACGAATGCAACTCTAATATTTGAAAGTATCTAATATGAAATTAATGCAAGGTAAAAAAGGATTAATCATGGGTGTAGCGAATGATCGCTCAATTGCCTGGGGCATTGCAAAAAAATTAAATGAACACGGAGCTGAGCTTGCTTTCACATATGTAGGGGATGCTTTAAAGAAAAGAGTTATTCCTCTTGCAGAGTCTTTAGGCTCTAAATTTACATTAGATTGTAATGTAGAAAAAAAAGATGAAATTATTAAAACATTTTCTGAGATTAAAGATAAATGGAGTAATTTAGATTTTGTAGTTCACGCAATAGCCTTTTCAGATAAGTCAGAATTATCAGGTCAATACTTAAATACCTCCAGAGAAAATTTTTCAAACAGTATGCTAATTTCCTGTTTTTCTTTTACAGAAGTTTGCAGAGAAGCTGCTAAAATAATGAAACCAGGTTCAAGCTTTATTACTTTAACTTATTGCGCTGATAAAGTTATTCCAAACTATAATGTTATGGGAGTTTGCAAGGCTGCCCTTGAAACAAGTGTTAAATATTTATCAGTAGATCTTGGATCAAATGGAATTAGAGTTAATGCAATTAGCGCAGGTCCGATTAAGACGTTAGCAGCTTCTGCAATAGGGGACGCTAAATTTTTATATAAATGGAACGAAAACCATTCTCCACTAAAGAGAAATGTCGATATTAATGATGTAGGTGGAGCTGCAGTTTATTTATTAAGCAATCTTGCAGCAGGTGTTACGGGTGAAATTCACTATGTAGATGCTGGTTATAATATCGTTGGAATGCCTAATCCTAAAAATATGCAGGCTTAACTATCTAAGGCTTGTTTAATTGAAAGTTTAACTTTTCCCTTATCAAATCCTAAAACTTTAACTTTAACTTCATCACCCTCTTTTACAACGTCACTTACTTTTTCTACTCTTTTTGCTGCAAGTTCAGATATATGAACTAGACCGTCTTGTTTGCCTAAGAAGTTTACAAAAGCTCCAAATTCCATAATTTTAACAACTTTTCCTGCATAAATTTTTCCAACTTCTGCTTTTGCGATAATACTTTTTATCATTTCTAAAGCTTTGTTTCTTGAAATTTCATCAGGTGCAGCAATAGTTACAATTCCATCATCACAAATATCAACTTTAGCTCCTGATAATTCAACGATTTCTCTTATTGTCACTCCACCTTTTCCAATAATGGCTGCGATATCTTTTTTATCAACGGTTACTTTTTCCATTTTTGGAGTATGCTTCGACAAGTCTTTTCTTGAAACTTTAAGGGCTTTGTTCATTTCACCTAAAATATGAATTCTGCCATCTTTTGCTTGGGACAACGCTTTCTCCATAATCTCAAATGTAATTCCTGTAATTTTAATATCCATTTGTAATGAGGTAATTCCATCCTCTGTTCCTGCAACTTTAAAATCCATGTCTCCTAAATGATCTTCATCTCCTAAGATATCTGATAGCACTGAATAATTAGCTCCTTCTTTAATTAAACCCATTGCAATTCCTGCAACCGGCTTTTTAATTGGAACTCCAGCATCCATTAACGCAAGTGATGATCCACAAACAGTTGCCATTGATGATGAACCATTTGACTCAGTAATTTCAGAAACTAATCTAAAGGTATAAGGAAATTCCTCTTTTTTTGGTAAAATCGAATTAACTGCTCGCCAAGCTAATTTGCCATGACCGATTTCACGTCTTCCTGTTCCAATTCTACCAACTTCCCCAACTGAAAATGGGGGAAAGTTATAGTGCAACATAAATCTAGATCTTTGTAATCCATCTAAACTTTCAATTCTCTGTTCATCTTCTGAAGTTCCAAGTGTTGTAACAACAATTGCTTGTGTTTCCCCTCTTGTAAATAAAGCTGAACCATGGGCTCTTGGCAAAATACCTACTTCGCACTTAATTGGTCTAATATCCGCCAGTCCTCTTCCATCAATCCTTTTCTTTTCTTTTAAAATTTTAGTTCTAACAATTTCTTTTTCAATATTTTTAAACTGAGACTCAACATCCATTTCAGTAAATTGTTCTGAGTCTTTATAAAGCGCTAATGATTTTTCTTTTGCTAAATTAATTAGTTCACCTCTTTTCTTTTTATCGGCTTCTGAAAACGCTGCTATTAAATCATTTTTAACATTTTTTAATAAATTACTCTTAACTTCATTTAAATCTTTTTCTTCTACTATCCATTTCTCTTTTGAACATTCTGAAGAAAACTCATTAATCATTTTGATCACCGGGCCAAATTGTTCATGACCAAATTTAACTGCATCTAACATTATTTTTTCAGTTAAACCTGAAGCTTCTGACTCGACCATTAAAACTGCATCTTTAGTTCCTGCAACAATAAGTTCTAATTGAGAGTCTTTTAATTGTTCTTTGGTTGGATTTAGAACAAAACTGCTATTAATGTAACCAACTTTTGAAGCTGCAACGGGCCCCATAAATGGAATACCTGAAATAGATAATGCCGCTGAAGCTGCAATCAAAGATAATATCTCTGGATCATTATCTTTCTCATATGATAAGACAGTTGGTAGAACTTGAACTTCATTTCTAAAACTCTCTGGAAATAAAGGTCTAATGGGTCTATCAATTAATCGAGATATTAAAGTTTCGCTCTCTGTTGGTCTTGCCTCTCTTTTGAAATACCCACCTGGTATTTTTCCTGAAGCATAATATTTTTCTTGATAATTGACTGTAAGTGGAAAAAAATCTGTTTCAGGATTTGCCTTTTTTGCACCAACGACGGTTGCTAAAATAACCGTATCTCCTGAGGCTAGTATAACAGCTCCATCCGCTTGACGGGCAATTTTTCCAGTTTCAATAGATAGTTTTTTACCACCCCAAATAATCTCTTTCTTTACGATTTTAAACATTAAAATTTATTTTCTGATATTCAGCTTCTCTAAGATCTTTTTATAATTGGTTGAGTTTGTTTTGCTGAGATAATCTAATAGTTTTTTTCTTCTATTCACCAATGTCGTTAGTCCTGTGTAGGAATGTTTATCTTTCTTATTTTTTGTAAAATGCTCTGTTAAATATCTAATTCTCTCGGTCAAAATTGCAATTTGAACTTCTGACGACCCAACATCTTTCGCATGTTGTTTTAAATCTTTATAAACGTTTTCTTTATTTAAAATTTTTTTTGTCATTTTTTAATTAAATACTCTTTTTGGATAAAAAAAACCGGACTTTAGGTATCCAAGAGCAAGCGGCTTATCTAAAGCCTCTGTGTAAATATTGTCTAAACTAACCTTTCCAAATTCATTAACCAAACTAACTTTCATTCCATTCTTTATTAAATTAATTCTTTCATCTTTTAATTTAATGCTAGGTATATGTATTAAAGCACTCTGAATATCAAGCACATATTTCAAAAAATGATCAGTACTTTCTTTTTCTATTAATTTTTCAAGGCTATTTGAGTTTTTAATTCTAAAACTTCCGTATCGAGTTCTAATTAATTGAGTAACATGAGAAAATCCATCTAAGGATCGCGCAATGTCTCTTGCTAAGCTTCGAATGTAAGTTCCAGTTCCACATTTTATGTAAAAAAGACTTTTATTACTTTCATGTTTTAATAATCTAATATTTTTAATTAAAACTTTTCTTTCTTCCATTTCAAATTCTAAATTATTTCTCGCAAGTTCATAAGATCTTTTTCCATTAATTTTTACTGCAGAAAATTTTGGTGGTATTTGCATCTGCCAACCTATGAATTTTTTTAAGATATTTTGGACTTGATTTTTTTCTGGATAGATTTCGTTTTGATTTATAACTTTACCCTCTAAATCTAAGGTATCCGTCTCAGATCCCCACTTTATTTCAAATAAATAACTTTTAAACTGTAAGTGTATTAATGAAACAGTTTTAGTTGCTTCGCCTAGTGCGATTGGCAAAATACCCTCTGCTAATGGATCTAAAGTTCCAGCGTGTCCTATTTTTATTTTTTTAAATTTATTTTTTATAATATTTAAACAGTATGCAGAGCTGAAACCTTTGGGTTTATTTAAATTTATCCAACCATTAATCATTTTCGTGTGTCTTAATAATTAATTTTTCAATTTTTTCTGCATAGTCAAAAGACTCATCTAATACAAAATGAAGGTTCGGAAGAAATTTATTTTTCCAACTGCGTGACATTTGTTTTTTAATTAAGCCACTGTTATTAATTAAGGATTGTAAAACAAATTCAGAATTTTTACCTCCAAGAGGCATCACAAATACTTTGGCATGTTTTAAATCTGGACTCATTCTAACTTCTGAAACAGTAATTACTCTAGTATTAATACTTGGAAGAGCTACTTCTTCTTTTAAAAATAAATTCCCAAGTAACTGTTTTAAAAGTTCGCCCACTCTTAATTGCCTTTGCGTAAAAGGCTGATCACTTAAATGAATGCTCATGATTAATTGATTGTTCTTGCGCTTTCAACGACTGAGAATACTTCTATGATATCTTTTTCTTTAAAATCTAAGAAATCTTTAAATGCAACTCCACCTTCAATTCCTGCTTTAATTTCTTTTACTTCATTTTTTTCTCTATATAGCGATGCAATTTTTCCAGTGTAAACAACGCTTCCGTCTCTCACAATTCTAACATCAGAATTGTTAACAATGGTTCCTTCAGTCACTTTGATACCCGCAACTTTTCCAGCCTTAGAAGATTTAAATACCTGTAAAATTTCACATTGTCCCAGTACTTGTTCATTAATTTCTGGCGCTAATAGACCTGAAAGAGCTTTAGTAATATGCTCAATCGCTTCATAGATAATATTAAAGTACAAAACATTAACCCCTAATTTTGTTGCAAGATCTTTTGCTTCTTTATTAGGTTTAATATTAAAACCTATTAAAACTGCATTAGAGGCTTTTGCTAAAGAAACATCTGTTTCAGTAATAGCTCCAACAGATGATAAAACAATAACTGGTTTTACTTCATCGTGTTGAATTTTTAATATTGCATTAGACAATGCTTCTGCAGAACCATGTACGTCACTTTTGATAATAATTGATAATTCTTTTTGTTTATTAACATCACCAAAGACATCATTTTTCTTAACCAGAGCACTGGTTTTTTTAGATTTTCCTTGTTCAATTCTATGTTCATTTATTTCTTTTGCTTTTGACTCGCTATCTAAAACTAAAAAATCATCTCCTGCTTCAGATACGCCCGTTAAACCAATAATTTCTACTGGCATTGAAGGAGTTGCCTCGTTAACTAATTCTCCTCTAAAATTATTCATAGCTCTAATTTTTCCCCACTGCAAACCGCTTACAAAAAAATCTCCTCTTTTTAAAGTTCCTCTAGTGATTAAAATTGTAGATACCGGTCCTTTACCTTTGTCTAATTTTGACTCAACTACTATCCCTTGTGCTGGAACATTTGGATTTGTTTTATGATTTAAAATTTCTGCTTGTAGAATAATTGCTTCTTTTAATTTATCTAAATTTGTTTTCTTTAAAGCAGATATTTCAACACATTGAATATCTCCCCCTAATTCTTCAACAACAAGCTCATGTTCTAATAATTGATTCCTAACTTTTTGTTTATCAACGCCATGAATATCGCATTTATTAATTGCAACTATAATTGGCACTTTTGCAGCTTTAGCATGTTGGATGGCTTCTATAGTTTGCGGTTTAATTCCATCATTTGCAGCAACAACCAAAACAACGATATCCGTAATTTTAGATCCTCTCGCTCTCATTTCTGTAAAAGCTGCATGACCTGGGGTATCAATAAATGTCATCCATT
>VHCC01000041.1 GCA_016882185.1 Candidatus Pelagibacterales bacterium
GTATTAAGAAGAGAGTCTAAAACTTCTTTTTTATTGTTACCAATACAAGATACTATTCCAGAACCTGTGATTACAACTCTTCGCATCAATTCTCCTTAACTTTTAAATAAACCAACTTTAAGATTTTTAGCGTTGTATATTTCTTTACTATCCGCAAAGACTAAACCATCGGCTAAACCAACACAAGTTTCGCCTTTTCTTAATAATCTTTTGATATTAATTGAATATTTTACAAGTTTTACTTTTTTTATGACCTCACCAGTAAATTTTACTTCATTAACTCCAAGCGCTCGTCCATGACCGGGGTTACCTAACCAACCAAGGTAAAATCCTAATAGTTGCCACATGGCATCCAATCCTAGACATCCAGGCATCACAGGGTCGCCTTTAAAATGACAGTCAAAAAACCATAAATTATCTTTGATATCTAATTCTGCTAGGATCTCACCTTTATTAAATAACCCGCCCTCAGAGGTGATGGATGTAATTCTATCAAACATTAACATGGGTGGAGCAGGTAATTTAGCATTTCCAGGTCCAAATAATTTTCCCTCTGAACAATCAATTAAATCTTGGTAAGTATACTTATCTTTCTGTTTCATGAAAAAATTAGAGAATTTAAATTAGTGATTATTAGATATTAATTTACAGTTTAATAGAGGTTTTGACAAATTTAATTGATAATTTCTTTATTTTCTAAGCCCCAAACATGATCTGTTTGTATCCATCCTTTATATTTCTGAATTTCAATTAAACACCAATTTGGAATACATTTTTTAATAGCAGCTGCTTCTAAATTTCCAATTTTTATAATTGGCTTTGAATAGATGGTTGAGTCTTTAAAAAGAACAATTCCATCCTTGGTCGTTAATAAAGTTCTTTTTCTAGATAACTGACTTAAATGAATCCAGCCGATGTCTCCTTGATAATCTTTAACTTTTCTCCAAACCTCAAACTCATCAATCACCTCAACGGGCATATTCTTTTTCTCATATACAAATGCAATAGGATGAGCTGAAGAAGGACCAATCCTAAGATTAGCAACACTAGTTCTAATGCTTAGATATTTTTTCGTGATAGTTTTTTGCGCTAACAGATCTACACTTATGAAAATGGTAAAAAATAAAATAATAATTATTACTTTAAACTTCATTTTATTTTTTTAATACAATTTTTATTTTTGTTTAATTTAATTTTTTTAATTAAA
Organism: Candidatus Pelagibacterales bacterium; assembly: GCA_016882185.1. GTDB lineage: Bacteria > Pseudomonadota > Alphaproteobacteria > Pelagibacterales > Pelagibacteraceae > Fontibacterium. The sequence continues at coordinate 1,208 of VHCC01000041.1, forward strand.
AGGTTTTCAGCATTAATAATTAGGATATTTCCACATAAAGAGTTTTCAAAATTTAATATTTCACGGATTGTTTCATTGGCCATAATTATTCCTACCATTCCTGCAAGTGTAGACAGAACACCCTCGCTTTGACAGTCCAACATATCAGTACTTGGAATATCTGGCATAAAACATCTAAGGCAAGGAGAATTTTTCTTTTTAAAATTAAAAACAAAGACATGACCATCAAACTTACCAATGGCACCACAAATTAATATTTTTTTATTTTTATAGCAATAATCATTAATTAATAATTTTGTTTTAAAACTATCAGTTCCATCAATGATGAGATCGTACTGTTTTACAATTTTATTTATATTGTTAATATCAATTTTAGTTTTAAATTTTTTAATTTTAATTTTAGAATTAATTTTTTTTAATTTTATTTCAGCGATATCAACTTTGAATCTATTAACATCCTCCTCATTGAATAAAATTTGTCTTTGTAAATTTGAAATATCTATTTTGTCATGATCAACAATTCCAATATTACTAACCCCAGATGAGGCAAGATAAGTTGCAACTGGTGAGCCTAATCCGCCGATACCAACGATGAGAATTTTTGTATCAATTATTTTTTTTTGACCAAAGCTGCCAATTTTTTTTAAATTGATATGAGCAATGTACCTTTTGACATCATCATAGCTAAGTTTCATGAATATTTATCGGCCCGTTGAACCAAATCCACCACTTCCACGAACCGACTCAGGAAGTTCGTCAACTTCATGGAGTTCAGCTTTTATAACCGGACATAGCACCATCTGCGCAATTCTTTGTCCTGGTTCAATTTTAAAATTTTCTAAACTTAAATTTATTAATATGACCTTGATTTCACCTCGATAATCAGCGTCTATTGTTCCGGGCGTGTTTAGAACGCTAATACCACTTTTTGCAGCAAGACCAGATCTTGGCCTTACTTGTATTTCATAACTTTCAGGGATAGCCACAGCTAACCCTGTTGGTATTAAAACTCTTTCATTAGGCTTTACAATTATTTCTTTATCGATATTAGCAATTAAATCTAGACCTGAAGAGCCCAAGGTTTCATATTTAGGTAGATCTTTATGTTTGTAATTTATTTTTTTTACTAAAATTTTAACCATTACTGAATAAGGGCATGAAGAATTTTATTAGATAGTTTTTTAGCAATTTCTGATTTTGTTGATTTATTAAATTTTTCGACTTCTTTGTTTTTAGAAATTAAAAAAACCTCATTATAATCTGAATTAAAACCAATCGATTTATCAGCTACATTATTAGCTACAATCCAATCACAGCGTTTATTTTGAATTTTCTTTTGTGCATTTTCAATTATATTTTGTGTCTCTGCTGCAAAACCAACAACTAGTCGTGGCCTATTAATATTTTGGCTAGAAATGAAAGACAAAATATCAATATTTTTTTCAAGCTCTAAATTAAAATCTTCCAACCCTTCTTTTTTTATTTTTTCTTCACTATAATTTTTAACTTTAAAATCAGCTACTGCAGCAGCGCATACAGCAACATCTACTGGCAAATTATCCTTGCAGGCTTCAAACATTTGTTTGGCAGTTGTAACGTTAACTACCTCAAGATTATCTTGATTTTTAATATTTAAAGAATTTGGACCAATCACAAGTTTTGTTTTAAAACCTAATTCATTAAGTGACATCGCAATTTCAAAACCTTGTTTTCCAGAAGATTCATTAGATAAAAATCTTACCGGATCAATATATTCACGAGTGCATCCAGCAGTTACTAAAGCTTTCAAATTTTTGCTATTAAATAAATTTTTTGAAAGAAAATGGTTTTTGATTGTTAATATAATTTCTTCAGGAGATGACATTTTACCAACCCCAACTTCACCACATGCCATTTCACCAATAACTGGACCAATAAACTTATATTTAAACTGTAGAAGTTTTTGATAATTTTCTTGGTTTGCTGGATTATTCCACATCTCAACATTCATGGCTGGAGCAAGAAAAATAGGTTTATTAGAGGCCATAATCACTGTTGTTGCAAAGTCTTTTGCTTCGCCGCGTGCAAAATTAGCCATTAGATTAGCAGTGGTCGGCGCAACCAGTATTAAATCACACCATCTTGATAGTGCAATATGGTCCATTTCGGTTTCATTATTTGGATCAAATAAATTCTCAAAAACTTTATTTTTAGAAAGAGCAGAAATCGATAACGGAGTTACAAATTCTTTTCCAGAATTAGTTATAATAGTTTTAACTTCACAGTTATTTTTTCTAAGTTCTCTAATAACATCTAGAACTTTATAAGCAGCTATTCCACCACCAATGATGATAAGAATTTTTTTATCCGCAATTGAATTTAGCATTGCGCTATTTGAATACTATTAGCAATATAATTACAATAATTAATAAACCTATAATTAGATAAGTCTTTTTAAATTTTAAAAATTCTTTATTAATTTGATATTCGTTATTTTGGTTTTGATTTTTTATAAATTCATATGAATTTAAAAGTTCCATCGCTTTGTTAGCTCGGTTTATCATTTCAGGCAATTCTGGAAGTTTATCTAAGAGCTCTGAAGTCGTTTTTAATATTTTATCTATTCTATTTTTAGGACCAATTTCATTATTTAACCAACCCTTAAGAACTGGTTTTGAAATTTCCCAAATATTTGCATCTTCATCTAATGATCGCGCAACTCCTTCGACAACGACCATTGTTTTTTGTAACAATAAAAGTTGAGGTTGAGTTGTCATATTGAATTTTTCTGTTACTTCAAAAAGTCTGGCTAACAACTTACCCGCAGAGATATTTTTTGCAGATTGGCCAAAAATTGGCTCCCCAATTGTTCTTAGAGCCTGAGTGAAATTATCTATAGACTCCGTACTTGGTACCAAACCAGCAATAAAGTGCACTTTTGCAACTTTTTCATAGTCTCGGTTAATAAAACCATACAATATTTCTGCTAGATACTTTCTATTTGCAAGATCTAGCCTGCCCATAATTCCAAAGTCAATAGGCACAATGTTTTCATTTTTATCAACAAAAAGATTACCTTGGTGCATATCGCCATGAAAAAAACCATCACCCACAGCCTGGCGTAAAAAATTTTGTATTAATAATCTTGATATTTTTTTAAGATCAATTTTATTTTTGATTAGTAATTCTTTATCTTTAATTGAAATTCCATCCACTTTTTCAATAGTTAAAACTCTTTGTCCAGTAAAATCCCAAAATATAGAAGGAACTTTAAAACCTTCATCTTGATTAGTATTCTTTTTTAACTCGCTTGCAGCTGCTGCTTCATATCTTAAATCCATTTCAATGTTTGTAATCTCTTTGAGAAGATCAATTATTTTTACTAATTTTAATCTTCGACTTTTTTTGACACTGAATTCAATAATCGATGCCAAAAACCTTAGAGCATCAAGTTCTTTATGAAAAATTTTTTCTATATTAGGCCTTAATATTTTAATGGCAACATTAATTTCTTTTTTTTCGTTATTAATAATTTTCGCAAAATGAACTTGAGCAATAGAAGCGGCAGCAATTGGTTTGCTTAAGTAAGTGATCTGTTGGTATTTTTCTTCACCCAACTCTTTTCGTAATGCCTCTTTTGATTGAGATATATCAAAAGCAGGCATTTGATCTTGTAGTTTTTGTAACTCTTGCGAAAATTCTTGACCAACAATGTCAGGACGTGTTGCAAGAAATTGACCCAGTTTGATAAAAGCTGGCCCTAAAGTTAAAAAAGCATTTTTTAGTCTCTCTCCTGGACTTTTTTTTTCTGAGTCTTTTTTGAAAGTAGTTAAGCTAAAAATCTTAATTAGAATTTTAATAGATAAAGGTGGTCTATAAAATTCTTCAAAAATAGATAAACTGTTAGATCGCGCTAAAGCTCTGCCAATTTTAATAAGTATAAAAAAATTAGATGACATATTAAATTATTTTTTTTTCCACCCAGAGTGAATAGCTGCAACTCCAGTTGTTAAATTTCTATATTCATTATTAATAAATCTAGCTTCTTTCATAAGATCCAGTAATTGTTCTTGATTATAAAAATCTCTAATACTTTGTATTAAGTATTCATAAGGCTTTTTATCTCCAGCCACTAATTTTCCAATGTGTGGAATTAGATTTGAGTAAACAGAATAAAATTTGTCGATAATCTCATTATTAATCTTTGAAAACTCTAAGCACATAAATCTTCCACCAGGCTTAAGTAATCGATAAGCCTCTTTTAGTGTTTTTTTAATATCAGTTACATTCCTAATACCAAAACTAATAATGTAGTAATCAAAACTGCAGTCCTCTAAAGGCACGAGTTCAGCGCTAGCACAAATAAAATTAATATTTTTGTAATGACCAACTTTTTTTTTGCTTTCATTTAACATCTCAGCATTTTGATCTACTAGTGTTGCATGTCCGGTAAATCTAGTACGTTCAATAAAAATTTTTGTTACATCTCCTGTGCCAGCAGCCATGTCTATTAATTTTGAATTTAGTTTTGGTTGCAACCAATCTATTAAATTTTCTTTCCACAAACGGTGAATACCAAATGACATAATATCATTCATCAGATCGTATTTTTTAAATACAGAGTTAAAAACGTTATTTACAAAGTCTTTTTTTGAATTTTGTTTTGTATTAGTATCTTGCATTCTTTAAATATAGAACATTTGTAATCAATAGTCATTTAGTTAATGCCAGAATTACCAGAAGTAGAAGTAACGCGAAGAACCTTATTAAAATTTATTAAAAATAAAGTCATTGAAAATATAAAAATAAATAATTCTAATCTAAGATTTAAAATTCCTGAAAATTTTAAAAAAATTATTATTGGTCAAAAAATTGTTAATATTTTAAGAAGATCAAAATATATTCTCATTTATTTAAAGAATAATTATGTGATTATTTCTCATTTAGGAATGTCAGGTAAATTTTTAATAAAAAAAAATTCTTATAAAGATTTTTTAAAAACTAGTTATTACTCAAATGAGTTTTCCTCAAAACATAATCATTTAGAATTTATATTTTCTAATAATTTTAGAGTCATTTATAATGATCCAAGAAGATTTGGTTTTTTTATATTAGATGAAGTTTCAAAATTAGAGTTTAATAAATTTCTTCATAAATTAGGTCCGGAGCCATTAGGTCGAGATTTAAAAAAAAATTATCTAATATCAAAAATGAAATTAACGCAAAGGTCTATCAAGACTTTATTGATGGATCAAAGTTTTATTTCAGGAATTGGAAATATTTATGCAAATGAAATTTTGTTTTTAGCAAAAATAAAACCAAATAAAATTTCATCCAGATTAAATTTAGTCGAGATTACAAGACTTCACTTATCCATTAGTAAAGTTCTTAAAAGAGCATTAAAATTAGGTGGTTCAAGCATTAAAGACTTCAAATCTTTAGTTGGGCAAAAAGGTCGCTTTCAAAATGAATTTAAAGTTTATGATAGAGAGGATTTAAAATGTCTTAGAACAAGATGTCCTGGGTTAATAGCAAGGGTTGTATCTCAAGGAAGAGCAAGTTTTTTTTGTAACCAATGTCAAAATTAAGTAATTGACCCTAATATCCTCAACTTATATATAATCCCCATTAAATATGGCAAACACAGTCTCCGCTATCCGTGCAGTAAAAAAAATTAAAAAAAGAACTCAAGTTAATAAAATTAGAGTTGGAAAGTA
>VHCC01000042.1 GCA_016882185.1 Candidatus Pelagibacterales bacterium
AACGTTAATATCTGTCAGTTACCACTTTGGATTGGAACTATCTATTTTTTTCTTAAATCAATTAAAAATAACAAAATTTCTGATTGGATTTTTTTAGGCATCTTCTCTGCGTTTGGATTTTTGACAAAGTATATATTTTTATATTTGTTAATTTCATTATTTTTTTATTTAATCTTCATTTTAATTAAAAATAAAAAATTTTATTTAAATTTTTTTTATTCTTTATTAACTTTTTTATTAATAATATATCCACATTTACAATGGTTATCTCAAAATGATTTTTCTACTATTAATTACGCTCTAAAACGCGGGGGGTTAAATGAACCTAATATTTACAATCACTTTTTAAATCCCTTAAAATTTCTTGTAACTCAAATCATAATCTCATTACCTTTTTTTTTATTAATTTATCTTTTGTTAAAAAAAATAAAAATTAGACTGCCTTTAAAAAATGAAAAATTTATTTTTTTATTGTTTTCTTTTTTAATTCCATTTTTTTTAATTCTGGCAACTTCTATAATTACTGGCTTACGAATAAGAACTATGTGGATGATTCCGTTTTATTCTTTAATCGGAATTTTTTTTATGTATTTATATGAAGACTATATAAATTTAAAAAAATTAAGAAATTTTAATATTTTACTAATTATATTCTTAATCTTATCGCCAGCTCTATATTCTTTAAGATCAATATATTTTGATAGCAGAACTGGTTATGAAGGAAAAATAATAGCTTCAGAAATTGAAAAAGAATGGAGAACTATTTCTAAAGTTAACATATCTAATGTTGGTTTTTCAGAGTGGTATGCAGGAAATCTTTCCTATCAATTAGCTAATAGACCAAAGGTTTTTTTAGAGGAGAATAGTGAATTTTATAAAAAACCAGCTGTTATTATTGCAAAAGGTGTTGGCCCAAATTTATGTAAACGAGAAAATATAAATATTAAAAATATATTATATAAAAAAATATATAATCATGATGTATGTTTTGTTTTTTAATTAATGAAAACCTATAAAATTCTAATCCCGGTTTTTAATGATTGGGAGTCTCTTTTAAATCTTTTAAATAAAATTCACATTTTAAAAATTGATAATCTTGCTCATATAAAAATCTTAATAGTTGATGATTGTTCCACTGAAATATTAAATAAAAAAATTGAATTTAGTTCATTTCAAGATGTAGAAATTATAAAAAATTCTAAAAACATTGGACATGGCAAAAGCATTGCACGTGGAATTAATTATTTAATTAATAAAAATGACTTTGATTATTTGATTGTTATGGATGGAGATGGTGAGGATAGACCTGAAGAAGTTAAAGAATTAATAATAAAATCTATAGAAATTCCCTCAAAAACAATAACTGCTGATCGTGTTAAACGCTCTGAAAATATTTTTTTTAAATTTTCTTATATTTTACATAAAACCCTAACTCTCATTTTAACTGGATACTCAATTCGATTTGGAAATTTCATGTGCATTCCTAAACAAGATTTAAACTTAATAGTTAATAATAATGATCTTGCAGTGAGTTTTTCTGGAACTGTTGCAAAATTTTTTAAAAACAAAACCTCCATACCCTCGATTAGAGGAATTAGGTATCATGGACCAACTAAAATGAGTTTTTTAAAACTCATTAGACATTCTCTTCTAATCATCTCTATATTTAGAAAAGCGGCAGCTATTAGATTAGCAGTGTTATTTATAATATATTCAATTTTAGTATTTTATTTCTTAAAAGAGTTGTTTATCTTGTTAGTGTTGCCAGTAGCTTTAATAAATATATTAACTATTTTTATTATTTTTTTTCTTTACCGAAAAAATTCCAATTTTAATCTACTTAATTCCTAAACGTTTATGGATCTGAGTAGATGATGTTGTATATTGAAAAACGTAATTTTCATTTGGTCTTGATCTAACAAAACACTCTCTTGCTGCTAAGGCGCCTTCATGAAAGCCAGAAAGAATTAGCTTTAATTTACCTGGATAAGTACAAATATCTCCTATTGCAAAAATACCATCCTCATTAGTTTGAAAATTTTTTGTATTAACTAAAATACATTTTTCTTCTAGATTTAATCCCCAGTTAGCAACGGGACCAAGTTCCATCTTAAGTCCAAAGAAAGCGATTACTGAATCTATATTTAAAACTTCTTTGGCTTCATTATTTTTTTGAATTTCAATATTATTTAATTTTAAATCACCATTAACATCCGTTAATTTATAAAAAGTTTTAATTTCAATTTTTCCTGTTTTTGCAATTTCTTTAATTTTATTTAAGGTATGCGGAGCACCTTTAAAATCTTCTCGTCTATGAATTAAATAAATTTTTTTTGCTATATTTGATAATTCTAGAGTCCAATCTAATGCTGAGTCCCCTCCGCCAAATATTGCAATTATTTGATCTTTAAACTTAGATTTATCTTTAACAGAATAATAAAAACCTTTTCCTTCAAATTTTTCAGCATTTTTAATATCTACTTTTCTAGGCTCAAAAGATCCAACTCCACCAGCTATAATAATATTAGGTGTTTCGAAAATTTTATTTTCACTTGTAATAACTCTCCATAATTTATCATTTTTTTTTATTTCATTGACTCTTTGGTTAAGGTGAAATTCTGGCTTAAATGGTTTTATTTGATCAAGTAAATTTCTAATTAAAAGTTCTCCTGTGCAGTTTGGAACTCCTGGAATATCATAAATAGGTTTATCGGGATAAAGCTCAATGCACTGTCCGCCTATTTTATCTAAATTATCAATCACATGAGCATTAAGTCCTAAAATGCCAAGTTCGAAAACAGAAAATAAACCAACAGGACCAGCTCCTATAATAACCGCATCAGTTTTGATTGTCATATTAACTTTGTTTTTTTGGCATTCTTACTCTTATACCATCAATTTCATTTGAAATTATAATTTGGCAACTTAATCTACTTGATTTATCGCCATCTTGTACAAAATCTAACATATCTTTTTCTGCCTCTTCTGCTTCAGGAATTTTGTGCAAAAATTTTTCATCTACATAAACATGACATGTCGCACAGGCACAGGATCCACCGCAATCAGCATCGATTCCAGGAATAGAATTCTTTATAGCTCCTTCCATAATTGAAAATCCAAGTGGCATTTCAATTTGATGTTCTTTACCGTTGTGTTCTATATAAGTAATTTTTGGCATTAAATTAAAAACTTAAAGTTATATAACAGTGAATTTATGTTTTTAAAATTACAATTTGTTAAAAAAAAATTTTTTTTAAAAGATTCATTCAGAATATCAAGGGAAAATAAAAAAATTTTAAATCTAATAATAATAAAACTTACTGAAAACGATAAGTGTGGATTTGCTGAGTGTGTACCATATAAAAGATATGGAGAAAGTCAAAAAAAGATATTTTCATATTTAACCAATAATCAAAGTAAAATTTTAAAATTAATAAGACATAATAAACTTGAAAAAATTAAATATTTATCCTTAAGAACGGCACTCGAATTAGCCTTAAAGCATCTAAATATAAGCATCTGAATATTAATAAAGAAAATAGATATTATTTAAAAAAAAAATATCCAACCTTCATTACTATTCCTATATTTAGTCAAAAAAAGATCAAAAAAATTATATACAAGTTTAAAAATGTTAATTTTATTAAAGTTAAAGTTAATAAAAAAAACATTTTAAAAACTATTAAATTTATTAATAAAAATTGTCCTAAATCAAAAATTATAATTGATGCTAACGAGGGCTTAAATTTCAATTTATTAAAAAAGATTATTAAAAATTTAGAAAGATTAAATGTAATTATAATAGAGCAACCATTTAAATATGGATTAGACTACAAGCTGAAGTATATAAAAACTAAAATACTATTCTGTGCTGATGAATCTTTTCATTTAAATAATAAAAACAAAGTTCTAAAATACTATCAACTAATAAATATTAAATTAGATAAATTTGGCGGCTTAAATAAAAGTCTTAACATCATCAAATTTTTAAGAAAAAAAAATAAAAAAATACTTCTTGGCTGTATGGTTAGTTCCTCGTTATCAATTGTGCCTGCATTAACAATTGCTAAATATTGCACTTTTCTTGATTTAGATGGTCCTTATTTTTTAAAAAATGATTTTATAAATGGAGTTACTTACAAAAATGGTAACTTAATATTAAATAAAAATTTTATTTGGCTAAATAAAAAAGGCCCCGAAGAAAGTCTTCAGGGCCTTTTTAAAAATTAATCTTAATTAATTACTTAGCTCCTGCTGGTGTTAAACTTGCAGCAGTTTTATAAATAACTAAACCGAATAATATTTTATTAATAAAATCCGCTAAGTTATAAATAAGATTTAATGTAACTTCATTTGCTGATCCAGTCATATATCCAAATAGATAACCTAATGGATAAACTGACCAACCAATTGTCACAATCCATTTGCAAAATTCGAAACATTCTTTTGCAGGACCAGATAATCTAGCTGCTTCTCTACCAGCTTCGCCTGAAAAAACTTCATATAAAATGAAGATCCAACCAGCCATACCGATAATAAAACCAGCATTAATATTCATATATCCAGCTTCACCCAGATAACCACCAATTAACATAACTAGTGTTCCAAGTAATAATCGCCAGAAAATGCCTGTTGAAACTTTTTTAACAGCTGAAAGAATAAAATAGAATTCAACCATTAATAAAGGAACAGTTAATAGCCAATCAATATATCTAAATACTGTTGGTGATGTTCCTGTGCTTACCCAAACTTCTCTCATGTACATGTAGTGTACAAAAGCAATACCAGTTACTAATCCTGATAAGGTAATTGAAGTTCTCCAAGAAGCTTTTACAGAATTTCTTTCGATAAAGAAAAAAACTGTAGTAGCTAACAAGGCCATTGATATTAGCCAGAACGTAATTCCGGTTAAATCGCTGGATTGCAATAGTGTAGTTTTCATTTATTAATCCCCTATTGTTTATTTAAGTGAGATAAAACTAAATTAATTTGATAATATTTGAAAGAAATTTAAATTTATAAAAAGTATTGATTTATAAGGATTTTTAATAACTTACAACTTATGGTTAAATTCAAAAATTATTAAATGCCAGACAGTGCTGTTGTAATTGGAGCGGGTTTTGGAGGAATTGCCTCAGCAATAAGATTGAGAGCGATGAATTATAACGTCACCTTGATCGAAAAAAATTCTGATTTAGGGGGTAGAGCTAGAACTTTTTATAAAAACGGCTATACTTTTGATGCTGGGCCCACCGTTATCACCGCTCCTTATCTACTTGATGAGTTATTTTCTCTATTTAAAAAAGACATAAAAGATTATGTAAAAATTATTCCATTAAAAATTTGGTACCAGTTTATATTTAGCGATTTATCAAAGTTTAATTACACTGGAAATCATAATGAAAATTTAAAAGAAATTTCTAAATTTAATCCAAATGATATTCAAGGATTTGAAGAATTATTAAAATTTTCAGAAAGAATATTTAATAAAGGCTATTTAGAATTATCGAACACGCCTTTTTCAAAACTTTCTTTCATGCTAAAGCAAATTCCTTCTTTATTATTACTTAAAAGTTACCTGTCTGTTTTTAAATTAGTATCTAGATTTCTAAAGAATGAAAAATTAAGAAAAATTTTTAGTGTTCATCCACTTTTAGTTGGGGGAAACCCATTTTCTACAACCTCAATTTATACTTTAATTTTATTTTTAGAAAAAAAGTGGGGAGTGCATTATGCATTAGGTGGTACTGGAAAAATTATTTCATCATTAGAAAAACTTATGAATGAAATTGGAATTAAAATTATAAAAAATGATGAAGTTATAAAAATTACTACAGAAAAAGAAAGTGTTACAGGTATAATAACTAAAAATAATAAAATTATTAATTCAAAAATTATCATTTGTAATGCGGATCCCCCGTTTGTTTATAAAAATTTATTAGATGAAAAACAGCATAATTTTTTATTTAAAACTAAAGTAAAACGTATGAACTATTCTATGGGTTTATTTGTTTACTATTTTGGATCTAAAAAAAAATATCACAACGTAGAGCATCATAGTATCTATTTTGGAGACACTTATAAAGAATTGTTAGATCAAATATTTAATAAAAAAATATTAAATGACGACATAAGTTATTACCTTCACCGACCTACGGCAACTGATCCAACGATGGCTCCGCCTGATAGAGATTGTTTTTATGTTTTGGTGCCTGTGCCCAATAATTTATCTAATATAAAATGGAATGAAGAGGGTGAAAGATTTAAAAAAGTAATTATTAAAAAATTAAGTTCCACTTTATTACCTGAAATAGAAAAATTTATTGAAGAAGACTTCTATATAACTCCTGATTATTTCGAAACAGAACTTAAGACACTTTATGGATCAGGTTTTTCAATTCAGCCAAAATTCACACAATCTGCGTATTTTAGATTTCATAATGAATCTGAGATTTTCAAAGGCTTATACTTTGCTGGTGCCGGTACTCACCCGGGAGCAGGGATTCCTGGCGTTTTATCATCAGCTAAAATTTTAGATAAAATTGTTCCTAAAGTTCAATGAAGATAGAGAATTATATTCGATTTTATGGAAAATCTTTTTACTGGGCTGGTAAATTTTTAGAAAAAGAAGTTTTTGAAGATTG
>VHCC01000043.1 GCA_016882185.1 Candidatus Pelagibacterales bacterium
CTCTTGTACATCATCTTGTTTTTAGGATTATAATTTTTCTCTAAAAGAATAACAGCATCAATATTAAAAGCGCTACAAGATCTAATTATCGATCCTATATTTCTTTGATCTGTAATATCATCTAGTACAACCAATGTATTTTTTAAATTATTTTTAATCTTTAAGTATTCTTTTAACTCTATTGCTGGAATACTTTCTATCTCGGCAGCAATACCTTGATGTACAATATTTTCATTAATAAAAATTTTATCTATTTCTTTTTTATCTTTAATCTCAATTATGATTTTTTTATCGAAGTTTTTAGGATTAAAATCTTTTTCATTTTCTTCTGTAATAATAAGCTTATTTATTTTTCTTTTAGGGTTTTTGATGGCAGATAAAACTGCGTGCTTACCACCTATCCAAAATGCACCTGTTTTCATTGATTTAATTGTTATAACTATCTTAATTTGAGTTAAAAATGTATTGCATTAATATTGCTCACTAATTATATTCCGCATAATTTTAAGCTTCATAATCGCAATAGTGTGGTTAGGAAGTTGTGTTGTAAATTTTTTCTTTTTTAGAACACTTGAAAGCCACTCAAAACAAAACCTCCGTCGTTTTGTGAAAAATTGGAGGGGTGACCGAGTGGTTAAAGGTGACGGTCTGTAAAACCGTTGGCTCCGGCCTACGAAGGTTCGAATCCTTCCCCCTCCACCAAGAGGGAGTGTTTAAAGAAAAGAATTGTTGGCAACAAAATAAAATTAGGAGTAAGGTTTGGTTACGCGGGTGTAGTTCAATGGTAGAACTCCAGCCTTCCAAGCTGGTTGTGAGAGTTCGATTCTCTTCACCCGCTCCAGATTAAAAATTAATAATAAACTGAGAGGTGTAGAAAAAGTAAATGTCTAAGGAAAAATTTCAAAGAACGAAACCACATTGTAACATTGGTACTATTGGTCACGTCGATCATGGTAAAACAACTTTAACAGCCGCGATCACAAAAGTTCTTGCAAAAGCTGGTGGAGCAAAATTTGTAGCTTACGATCAGATTGACAAAACACCTGAAGAAAAAGCAAGGGGTATTACTATTTCTACAGCTCACGTTGAATACGAAACAGCAAAACGTCATTATGCGCATGTCGACTGTCCAGGACACGCTGACTACGTAAAAAATATGATTACAGGTGCCGCACAAATGGATGGAGCTATTTTAGTTGTGAATGCAGCGGATGGTCCTATGCCACAAACTAGAGAGCATATTCTTTTAGCGAGACAAGTTGGTGTTCCGGCTCTAGTTGTTTTTTTAAATAAAGTTGACACTGTAAATGATAAAGAACTTTTAGATCTTGTTGAAATGGAGATCAGAGAATTATTAACATCATATGGGTATCCTGGAGATAAAACTCCAATCATCAAAGGTTCAGCTTTAAAAGCAATAGAAGGTGATGTTGAACTTGGAGATAAACCAATTCTAGCTTTGATGGAAGCGGTTGATACTTTTATTCCACAACCAAATAGACCAAAAGACAAACCATTCTTAATGCCAATCGAAGATGTATTTTCGATTTCTGGTCGTGGAACAGTTGTTACAGGCAGAATTGAGTCAGGAGCAATTAAAACTGGTGAAGAAATGGAAATCATTGGAATTAAAGCAACTCAAAAATCTGTTTGTACGGGTGTAGAGATGTTTAGAAAACTTTTAGACTCGGGTGAAGCAGGTGATAACGTTGGTATTCTTTTAAGAGGTATTGAACGTGATCAAGTTGAAAGAGGACAAGTTTTGGCTAAGCCAGGATCAATAAAACCGCACACTAAATTTGAGGCTCAAGCCTACATATTAAAAAAAGAGGAAGGTGGAAGACACACTCCATTTTTTACTAAATATCGTCCTCAGTTTTATTTTAGAACTACTGATGTTACAGGTGAGGTTGCGTTACCAGCTGGTGTTGAGATGATTATGCCTGGTGATGATGCAAAAATGACTGTTACTTTAATCACTCCAATTGCAATGGATAATAATTTAAAATTTGCAATTAGAGAAGGAGGAAGAACCGTAGGAGCTGGAGTAGTAACTAAGATTATAGAATAAATCTTAGGAGTGTAGCTCAATTGGTAGAGCGCCGGTCTCCAAAACCGGAGGTTGCGGGTTCAAGTCCCTCCACTCCTGCCACAGATTGTTAAATATGTTTAATCCAATTCAATTTTTAAGATCTGTAAAGCAGGAGGCTTTAAAAATATCTTGGCCAACAAGAAAAGAAACTACTATTGGGGCATTAACAGTCTTTGTAATGTCAGTAATTGCAGCTTTGTTTTTTTTGTTATTAGATCAGATTTTTAAATTCGGTCTAAATTATTTACTTGGAATTTAACTTATGATGAAATGGTACATTATCCAGGCGCATTCAGGCGCAGAAAAAAAAGTAGCCAGTCTTATACCTGAAAAACTTGAGAAAGAGGGATTAGCGCATCATTTTGAACAAACTTTAGTTCCAACTCATGAAGTTACAGAAGTAAAAAAAGGAAAAAGAACTACTTCTGAAAAAAAATACTTTCCAGGTTATTTTTTAGCTAAGCTAGATATGAATGATCAAGTTTATCATTTAATTAAATCTATAAAAAGAATAACTGGATTTTTAGGAGTACCTGGAAAACCTACGCCAATATCAGAAGCCGAAGTTATAAAGATTATGGGAAAAATTGAAGATGGAGCTCTCAAGCCTTCAACTAGTATAAGTTTTGATATCGGTGAACAGGTTAGAGTTTGTGATGGACCTTTTGCTTCATTTAGTGGTCTTGTAGAGGGAGTTGATGAAGAAAAGTCTAGACTAAAGGTTTCTGTTTCGATATTTGGTAGGCCCACACCTGTAGAGTTAGAATATGGGCAGGTAGAAAAAATTTAAGTATGGCTAAAGAAGTTTCTGGAATATTAAAGTTACAAATTAAAGGCGGACAAGCTAATCCGGCTCCTCCAGTTGGACCAGCTCTTGGACAAAGGGGAGTTAATATAATGGAATTTTGTAAATCCTTTAACGACAAGACTAAATCTTTAATGGGTCAGCCAGTTCCGGTAGTTATTACAATTTATAAAGATAAAAAATTTGATTTTATAATCAAAACTCCTCCTGCTTCTTTTTTAATTAAGGAAGCTATTAAACTTAAGAGTGGCTCCAAGGAACCAGGTAGAAACATTGCAGGATCAATTACCAAAGCTCAACTTAAAAAAATTGCAGAGATAAAAATGAAAGATTTAAATGCATTTGATATTGAGCAAGCGATTAAAATTATTGCAGGTTCAGCAAGATCTATGGGAGTTGAGGTTAAAGACTAATGGCAAAAAAACATTCAAAAAGATATTCAGCTTTAATTAAAGGTCATGACAAGAATAAAGAACTTGCTTTGCCTGAAGCTATTAAATTACTTAAAACAAAATCAAACACGAAATTCACTGAGTCCATGGAGGCTACTTTCTTTTTAAATATCGATAAAGCAAAAACTGACCAAAATTTAAGAACTGTTGTAGATCTGCCAAATGGCAACGGTAGAAAAGTTAAAGTTGCTGTAATTTGTGGTAATGACAAATTAAATGAAGCTAAATCTTCTGGTGCTGAGATTTCTGGATCAGAGGATTTAATTAATGAAATCAATTCAGGAAAAATTAATTTTGATGTATTAATTTCAACACCTGACATGATGGCAAAAGTTGGTAAGCTAGGAAAAGTTTTAGGTCCTAAGGGTTTAATGCCAAATCCAAAATTAGGTACTGTTGCAAAAGATATTAAGTCTACTGTTGATGCAATAAAAAAAGGTAGAATAGAAATTAAATGTGATAAAGATGGAAATTTAGGTTTATCAATCGGCAAAGTAAAATTTTCTGATAAAGAACTCTCTGAAAATTTTAAAAGTGTTTATGAAGTTGTCTCAAAAGAAAAACCAACTGGTATTAAAGGTAATTTTATAAATTCAATATATTTATCTACAACAATGGGACCTTCAGTTAAACTTCAACTTTCTAGTATATAATGAACAGAGAACAAAAAACTACTTACGTAAATGATCTAAAATCTGTTATTGCAGCGAATGAAGGTATTTTAGTTTATCACTATGAAGGTATTACTGTTAAAGACCTAGAAAGTCTTCGAACTAAAATGAGAGAAAGTGGTGCTTTTTTAAAAATTACAAAAAATAGAATTACAAAAATTGCACTCAAAGGTTCTAAAGCAGAAAAGTTGGAAAAATTTTTTAAAGGACCAACAGCAATCGCATGTTCTAAAGACCCTATTACTCTTGCAAAGACGTTAGTTAACTTTTCAAAATCTAATGAAAAATTAAAAATCCTTGGTGGATTGATGGATGAGAAGCTTTTAGAACCATCTGACGTTGCTCATATAGCTACTTTGCCTACGCTTAATGAAGCACGAGCTAAAATTGTAGGTATTTTAGCTGCCCCAGCTCAAAAAATTGTAAGTATTTTGCTTGCACCAAGCGCAAAAATAGTTAATTTGATGCACGCTAAAAATTTAAAAAATTAAACCCACTAGGATATTCAAAATGCCAGATTTAAATAAAATTGTAGAGGAATTATCAAAACTGACTGTTGTTGAGGCAGCAGAACTTTCAAAAACCTTAGAAGAAAAATGGGGAGTGTCAGCAGCAGCACCAGTTGCAGCAGCAGCACCAGCGGCAGCGGCAGGCGGAGCAGTAGCAGAAGAAAAAAATGATTTCGTAGTAAATCTTGTTTCGTCAGGCGACAATAAGATTGGTGTGATTAAAGAAGTAAGAGCGTTTACTGGTTTAGGTTTGAAAGAAGCTAAAGATTTAGTTGAAGGTGCACCAAAACAACTTAAAGCTGGCGTTAGCAAAAAAGATGCTGACGATGTAAAAAAGAAACTTGAAGCAGTTGGCGCAAAAGTAGAACTTAAGTAAATTTAAATTTTTTTTAAAGCCGGATAATAAAATATTCGGTTAATAAACTATGTTATTATCTTTTACAGATAAAAAAAAAGTTAGAAAAAGTTTTGGCAAATTAGAAAATATACTTAACATACCAGATTTAATAGAAGTCCAAGTTAATTCATATAAAAACTTTTTAGAAGCAAACACAGAACATAAAATTGATTCTGGTATTACTAAAGTTTTTAAAGATATTTTTCCAATAGAGGAATTTTCAGGACTGGCAACAATTGAATATATTTCTTATCGATTCGAAAAGCCCAAATATACTGTTCAAGAGTGTAATCAGCGAGGCTTAACATACTCAGCAGCGTTAAAGGCAACACTTAGATTAGTCGCTTACGATATTAATGAGGAAAAACAAACTAAACAAGTTTTATCTGCAAAAGAGCAAGAAGTTTATATGAGTGATATTCCTTTAATGACTCCAAGAGGAACATTTGTTGTAAACGGAATTGAAAGGGTTTGTGTAAACCAAATGCACAGAAGTCCGGGAGTTTTTTTCGACCATGATAAAGGCAAAACACATGCAAGTGGTAAATTATTATTTAGTTGTAGAGTCATTCCTTACAGAGGATCATGGTTAGATTTTGAATATGATACAAAAGATATTTTAAATTTTAGAATCGATAGAAAAAGAAAACTTCCAGTAACAACACTATTAATGGCACTCGGTTATAACAGAGATGATATTCTTAGTCTTTTTTATGAAAATATTAGATATGATTTAACTTCAGAAGACGAATGGAAAACAAAATTTACCCCAGAAAATTTTAGAAATTATAAATTAAGAAATGACCTGATCAATGCAGAAACTAAAAAAGTTGTTATAAAAAAAGATACTAAAATTCTATATCCATTAGCATTAAAATTAAAAAAAGAAGGGTTAAATAGTTATCTAGTCAAAACTCCAGACTTATTTGGAAAATATTTAGCTAACGATATTATTAATGAGAAAACAGGTGAAGTAATTGCAGAATCCGGTGATGAAATTACAAATGATTTAATTACTAAACTTACAGATCTTAAGACAAAAACAATTTATTTACTTGATATAGATGGCGTAAATAGAGGTCCGTTTTTAAGGAATACCTTAACTATTGATAAAAATCTTAATCAAGATGAGGCTAGTATGGATATTTACCGTGTTCTAAGACCAGGTGAACCGCCAACAATTGAAACAGCTAAAAATTTATTTGGAAATCTTTTTTTTAATCATACACGATATGATCTTTCAGAAACAGGTCGAGCTAAGATGAATGCCAGAATGGATCTAGATTGCGATTCTAAATTAACTGTTCTTAGGAAAGAAGACATTGTTACAATTGTTAAACATATGTTGGATTTGAAAGATGGAAAAGGTGAAGTAGATGATATTGATCATCTAGGAAATCGTCGACTTAGATCAGTTGGTGAACTTGTAGAAAATCAATTTAGAATTGGACTAATAAGAATGGAGAGAGCTATTAAGGAAAAAATGGCTTCAGTTGAAATTGACTCGGTTATGCCACAAGATTTGATTAATGCAAAACCAATTGCCGCTTGTCTCAAGGAATTTTTTGGAACATCACCATTATCCCAATTTATGGATCAAACTAATCCACTCGCGGAAATTACTCATAAAAGAAGAGTATCAGCTCTTGGACCTGGAGG
>VHCC01000044.1 GCA_016882185.1 Candidatus Pelagibacterales bacterium
CAATTTAACAAAATTACCTGGGTCATCACAATACTTTAAAATGGGGGTTGTCTGCTATTCAAATGAATCAAAAATTAAATTTCTTAAAGTAAAAAAAAAAAAATTGTTAAAATATGGAGCTGTAAGCATAGAGACTTGCAAACAAATGTGTAAAAATTTACTTAAAATTTCAAAATCTAATATTGCCATATCAATTACTGGAATAGCTGGGCCTCGTGGAGGTACAGTTAAAAAGCCCGTTGGGCTTGTTTACATAGGAATAGCTAGTAAAAAAAAAATTGAGATTAATAAGTTTATTTATAATAAAAAATTATCAAGAGTTAACATTCAAAAAGAGGCTTTAAAATCTACATTAAAAATTATTAATGATCATATTGCTATTTTATAGTTTCTCTTGCTTGTTCTTCAAAAGATTTTAAAATTTTTTCAAAGCCATAATTAAAAAATTTTTTAAACAAAATGTTAACAATAGGATTTTTTAATTCTATATCTATAAAAAAAATTACATTACACGAATTTTTATTAATCTCTTTAAATTCCCAAATATTGAGTAACTTTTTTATATTGTCATTAATAGAGGTTACTTCGATTTTAGAATTTTGATCATTATAAAGAACTTTACTTGTGTAAACATCTCTAAATGATTTAAAACCTATTTCTAAGTCAGCTATAATTTCTTGATTTTTTTTGTTTTTAGTAATCGAAAGAATCTTTGAGTCTACGCACCAAGGTAAAAAATTTTTATAATCGTCAATTTTTAAAACTAATTCTATAAGATCTTTTTTTGAATAATTGAATTTTTTTATAATTTTTTTTACTGGCAATTTAAATTAGCTTGTTAATTCTTTTACTTTTTAAAATCTCAAAATCCTCTGAGGCATGATAAGAGGATCGGGTCAATGGGCTTGAAGAAACTAATAAAAATCCTTTTCCTTCTGCTATCAATTTATAATTTTCAAATTCTTCTGGAGTTATAAAATTTTTTATAGGATAGTGCTTGGTACTAGGTTGCAAATACTGACCAATTGTTAAAAAATCAACACCCGCAACTCTTAAATCATCCATGACTTGCATAATCTCTTCTTTTGTTTCACCTAAGCCAACCATTAGACCTGATTTAGTAAAAATCGTTGAATTATAATCTTTAACTTTTTTTAACAAATATAATGATTGAAAGTATCTTGATCCTGGTCTCACTCTTAAGTAAAGACGGGGAATAGTTTCTAAATTATGATTAAAAACATCGGGTTTTGCATCAACTACTATTTTATAGACATCTCCTTTTCTTAAAAAATCCGGAGTTAAAACTTCAACGGTTGTATTAGTATTTATTTTTTTTATTTCAGAAATAACATTTGCAAAATGTTTTGCACCTCCATCTGCTAAATCATCTCTATCTACTGAAGTTATAACTACATGTAATAAGTTTAAATCTTTAACGCTTTGAGCGATTTTTTTCGGTTCTTGTAAATCTAATACATTAGGTATCCCGGTTTTAACATTACAAAAAGCACAAGCTCTAGTGCATGTATCACCCATAATCATAAAGGTTGCATGTTTTTTGCTCCAACATTCGTTAATATTTGGACAGGAGGCTTCCTCGCAAACTGTAATGAGATTATTTTTTTTTAGGATATTTTTAGTTTCAACAATATCTTTCGAATAACTAGCTTTTACTCTTATCCAAGCAGGTTTTTTTTGAATTGGACTTTCAATATTATTAATTTTTTCAGGGTGTCTGACTGTCATTTTTTGTTAATAATATAAATCTTTTCTCCTTTTTTTCCCAATACAAAATAATCTCTATATACTTCATCTAAATAATCTCGATTTATATTTGCCGATAAAAAATCATTTTTTTTAGCAAAAAAAATAATTTCTTTTTTAATTTCTAAATTTTTTTGTTCAAATTCTTTTAAAAGTGTTTTTTTTTTAAAAAATTCGATAAATCCTCTATCTCCGCCGAAAAAATTATAAAGTATATATAAAACTATTATAAGAATTATTAAGGAAAATTTTTTTTCAGAAATAGAGTCAGAAAAAAATTTCATATTAATTTTACCATTTCAGATTTTTTTCCTATTTCTTCTTCAATTCTTAGTAATCTATTATATTTTGAGACTCTTTCTGATCTTGCTAACGAACCAGTTTTAATCTGTGAAGACTCTGTTGCAACAGCTAAATCAGCAATAAAAGTATCTTCGCTATCACCAGATCGATGAGAAATAATTGTGTTAAACTTATTCTTTTTTGCAAAATTAATTACTTCAAGAGTTTCTGTAACAGTTCCAATTTGGTTTGGTTTGATTAAAATTGCATTGGCAGCTAATTCCTTAACACCTTTTTTTAACCGTGTTAAATTTGTTACAAATAAGTCGTCTCCTACAATTTGAACCTTTTTTCCCAACTCTCTGGTCAATTTTTTCCAAACATTCCAGTCATCTTCAAAGACGGGATCCTCTATAGAAACAATAGGGTATTTATTACATAAACTTTTATAATAATTAATTAATTCATCAGCTGTTACTGGTTTATTATTTTCTTTAATTTTATACTTTCCAGAAACATAAAGTTCATTTGCAGCAACATCTAAACAAATATTAATATCTCTGCCAATTTTTAATCCAGCTTTTTTAATTGCCTTAATTATATATTCGATTGCTATTTCATCACTATCAAAAGAAGGAGCAAAGCCCCCCTCATCTCCGAGATTTGTGTTGAATTTTTTTAATTTTAATTCATCTTTTAAATTTTGAATAACTAAAAATGACATTCTCAAACAATCATAAAATGATTTTGCTCCGTCAGGTCTAATCATAAACTCTTGTATTTGAAGTGAGTTATTTGCGTGTGCTCCTCCATTAATTATATTTAACATTGGAAATGGTAATTTATTTTTATTATTACCACCTAGGTACTTGAATAATGAAATTTTATGGGAATTAGCGGCTGCTTTAGCATTTGCTATAGATACTGCCAAAATAGCGTTTGCCCCTAATCTTTTTTTATTATCAGTTCCATCAAGTTTAATTAATAAATTATCAATTTTTTTTTGTTCATAAGTAGATAAGCCATTTACCGTATTATTTATTTCAGAATTTATATTTTCTACTGCGCTCAAAACTCCTTTATTAAGGTACTCGTTACTTTTATCTCTAAGCTCATGAGCTTCGTAAGAACCTGTGGAAGCCCCTGAGGGAACAATTGACT
This sequence comes from Candidatus Pelagibacterales bacterium, assembly GCA_016882185.1. Lineage (GTDB taxonomy): Bacteria > Pseudomonadota > Alphaproteobacteria > Pelagibacterales > Pelagibacteraceae > Fontibacterium. Next base: position 3,211 of record VHCC01000044.1, read on the forward strand.
GACCTATAGACCCATCGGCCAATATTACTTCAGCTTCTACTGTCGGAAAACCTCTACTATCAAAGACTTGTCTAGCTTTAACCTTTTTAATAACTGACATTATTATTTTGACTTAATTAACTTATCTATTTCTATTAAATTTTTAAGTAAATGCTCCAGATCTTTTAATGGAATCATATTGGCTCCATCAGATGGTGCTCTGTCAGGATTGTCATGTGTTTCTAAAAAAAGTGTTGAAACCCCAACTGCAACGGCAGCTCTTGATAATGAACTAATAAATTTTCTTTCCCCTCCACTACTATCACCTTTACCACCAGGTTGTTGGACAGAATGAGTAGCATCAAAAACTACTGGGTATCCAAAATCAGACAAAATTGTCAATGATCGCATATCAGAAACTAATGTATTATAGCCAAAACTTACTCCTCTTTCGGTAAGTAGTATTTTGTCATTACCAGTATCTTCAATTTTTTTAATAACATTTTTCATATCCCATGGCGCTAAAAATTGACCTTTTTTAACATTAATAACTTTATTTGTTTTAGCTGCAGCTACTAACAAGTCTGTTTGTCTGCATAAAAAAGCAGGTATTTGAATAACATCAACAACTTCAGAAACTATTTTACATTGTTCTTCATTGTGCACATCGGTAAGAATAGGAATATCTAAGTCTTTTGAAATAAAATCAAAGATAGATAAAGATTTTTCAAGACCGACTCCTCTTTTAGATTTCAAACTTGTTCTATTCGCCTTATCAAAAGAACTTTTAAAAATTAAACCAATTTTTAATTTATTGGTAATTTCTTTAATTTTTGCAGCTATCATATGACAATGATCTTTGCTTTCAATTTGGCACGGTCCAGCAATTAAGGTGAGAGGAAGATTATTTCCCAAACTTAATTTTTTAATTTTAATAATTTTATTTTTCATAAATTTAAATTTTTATTTTTAATAGCGGCTTGAATGAAAGAAATAAATATTTTATGCGGAGAAAATGGTCTTGATTTTAATTCGGGGTGAAACTGAACTCCCAAAAACCAAGGATGGTTATTAAGCTCTATAGCTTCCGGTAATTTACCATCTGGAGAATTTGCTGAAAACACAACTCCCTTTTTTTCTAACATTGATTTATATGCACTATTTACTTCATATCTATGCCTATGTCTTTCATGGATTAAGCTTTTATTTCCATAAATCTTATAGAGCAAAGAGTCTTTTTTAATTTTAGCTGGATATGAACCTAGTCTCATTGATCCGCCAATTTTGTATTTTTCTCCTTTTAAAATTTTTTTTCCTTGTGTCCACTCTTCTATGAGACAAACAACTGGATTTTTAGTTTTAGATAACTCTGTAGAATTTGAATCCTTCAAACCTAATAAATTTTTCGCAAGTTCAATAACAGATATTTGCATTCCAAAACAAATTCCAAAAAAAGGAATTTTTTTTGTTCTAGCAAATTGTACAGATAAAATTTTACCTTCAACACCCCGTTTACCAAAACCTCCTGGTATCAATATTCCATTAGTTCTTCCAAGTTTATTTCCCAAATGTTTTGAATTTTTAATATCTGAAGACTCAATCCAATTTAAATCTAGGTCAACATTATTATAAACTGATGCATGGATTAAAGCTTCGTGCAAAGATTTATAAGCGTCTTTCAAATGTGTATATTTGCCAACAATAGAAATATTAACTTTATTTTTCTTAGTATTGAGTTTTTTATTAAACGATTTCCAATTATCTAATGTTGGATTTTTTTTACTAGCAATTCCAAAATGATCTAATATTTTTCTATCTAATCCTTCTTCTTGGTATTTAAGAGGAACTTCATAAATTGATTTTACATCTATAGATTGGAATACATTTGATTTTTTTACATTACAAAATAATGCAATTTTATCTTTTTCCTCACTAGGAATTAAACTTTCTGAACGACATAGAATCATATCAGGTTGAATACCAATACTTCTTAATTCTTTTACTGAATGTTGTGTTGGTTTTGTTTTTAATTCTGCAGCACTTTTAATATACGGAACTAATGTAAGATGAATAAATAAACATTTTTCAGCTCCAGCTTCATTTGAATATTGTCTTATAGCTTCTAAAAAAGGTAGACTTTCAATATCTCCGACCGTTCCTCCAATTTCGCAAATTACAAAGTCCTCATTAGTTAAATCACTAGTAATAAATTTTTTTATTTCATCTGTGACATGCGGAATAATTTGAACTGTTGATCCTTTGTAAAATCCGTTTCTCTCTTTAATAATTATATTCTGGTAAATTTTACCTGTAGTAATGTTATCTGATTTTTTTGTATTTATTTCTGTAAATCTTTCATAGTGCCCAAGATCAAGATCAGTTTCGGCACCATCTTCCGTAACATAAACTTCCCCATGCTCGTAGGGATTCATGGTGCCAGGATCTATGTTTAAATATGGATCCAATTTTCTAATTCTGACCTTATATCCTCTGGATTGCAATAAAGTAGCTATTGAAGCAGAAGCAATACCTTTACCAAGAGATGAAACCACGCCGCCGGTAACAAAAATATAACGGACCATGGAAGATCACTATAGATTATTTAGCAATTAACACCAAGAAAATAATAAAAAAAATTATTTTGAACTAGGAATCTTTGGTTGAGTATTAGTATTTTTGTCTAGTTGCTCAATTTTATCAATAATAGATTTTTGTGAAGTATCTTTTTTATTAATAAGAGTTAGAGAAATACTTGTTATAATAAATAAAAAAGCAAGAACTGCAGTAAATTTAGTTAAAAAATTTCCAGCTGATCTTGATGACATTAAATTATCACTATTACCCCCTATTCCCAAAGCTCCACCATCTGATTTTTGGAGTAAAACAGATCCAATTAAAAGAATAGCTAAAATAATATGAACTATTAATAATAAATTTTCCATAAATTATCTAAAATAATTTTTTATAATTTCAATAAAGTTTTTGCTTTTTAAAGAAGCTCCACCAATTAAAAAACCTGATATTAAACTATTCTCACCCAAAGTTGCAACATTATCTGGAGTAACAGACCCTCCATATATCAAAATGGGTGAATTGACTTTATATTTTTCCCACAAAAATTTTTTTAACTTCGTATAAATTTGATCTAAATAATTATTTGAGGGAACTATACCAGTTCCTATGGACCAAATTGGCTCATATGCAATAATCAAATTATCAAAATTAATTTTTTTATCTATAGAATTTAAAATTTGTTTTTTTAAAATTTTAAATGAAAGATTTTTTTTTTTTTGAGATAAATTTTCACCAATACAAAAAATAACTTTAAGTTTATTTTTTATAGCTATACTAATTTTTTTTTTTATAGTTTTTTTATTTTTGTCT
>VHCC01000045.1 GCA_016882185.1 Candidatus Pelagibacterales bacterium
TGACTTATATTGTAAGTAGCTCCTGCAAGCTTAGCTATCCCAATAATAATATAAAAAATTACTGGAGATACAATCAATGATATCAATAGTTGTGTAATTTCAAATTTAAATTTCATTTTTTAATTATTAAAATTCAAATATACATGACAAGTTAATGTTAAAAAATATACTAAATAAATTAATAAAACTAGCAGGGCATAAATTTGCAAAGTATATTCTTGCTGGCTGGTGCTTTTTAGAAAATATTTTTTTTCCTTTTCCATCGGATGCAATTGTTATCCCAATGTCCATTTCTAAACCAAAAAAATGGTTAGAAACTTTCTTTATCGCAACATTTTTCGCTTTTCTTGGAGCAATTGTAGCATATGGGATTGGTAGTTTTATGTTTTATAAAGTAGGAGTTCATATTTTTGAACTTTCTGGAGTAGATGATCCACAAAAATTTTTATCAATTTTTTATAAAAAAAGTACAATGATAGCATTTATTGTCATACTATTTATCTCCGGATTTACTCCTTTGCCTTTTAATTTATTGGCAATAGCAAGCGGTTTTGTTCATTTTAATTTTATATTTTTCGCATTCACTGCTCTATTTACTAGGGGCACAAGATATTTTTTATTGACCTATTTATTTTCAAAGTATGGTCCTAAAATTCAAAAACAAATTGAAACAAGATTTGCTAATTTTATGTTATGGGTAGTAGGTAGTTTTATAATTGTAATATCTGGGATGTATTTATTTTATATTAAATTTCCACATTATTTTGCCGCTTGAATAAAGTTACTAATTATTTCTTAGCAATTTTTTTAGTTAACATTTTAGTTATTTTATCTGCATTATTTATTGAATTTTTTTTGAAAATTAAACCATGCATATTGTGTATCTACCAACGTTACCCTTATTATATAATTGCACTTCTTTCTTTAATTTATTTTTTGAAAAAAGATCTTAAAATTTTATTAATTTTACTAATTATTTTAACTTCGCTAGCGAGTATAATATTATCTACTTACCATGTAGGAATAGAAACTGGTTTAATAGAAGAGACTACAAGCTGTAAGACATCATTGAATAATAATTTATCAAAAGATGTAATTTTAAAGCAACTAGAGAGTAATTTGGCCTCATCTTGCAAAGAAGTGAGTTTTAAATTATTTGGTTTTTCGTTAGCTTCGATTAATATAATTTTATCTTTTATTTTAACGACTATTTACTATAAGATTTATTTATGGATGAAAAAAAACGCCTAATAAATGAAATGATAAGAGTGAACCACGCAGGCGAACGTGGAGCAATAAAAATTTATGAGGGACAATTAAAAGCCTTGCAACTTTTAAATAAAGATCCAGAACTTCAAGGTATTATTAAAGAAATGCGTGATCATGAATTAGAGCATCTTAAATTCTTTGAGGAGCAAATTATTGAAAGACAAGTTAGACCTACTGTTTTTCTTCCATTTTGGGATCTATTGGGAACAGCATTAGGTTTTGGCACAGCTTTACTTGGAAAAAAAGCCACAACATTATGTACATCTTCAGTGGAGGAAGTCATTGGCAAGCATTATGGAGAACAAATTGATATTTTGTCTAAAAAATTTAAAGAAGAAAAAGAATTGAAAAAAAAATTTGAAAAATTTAGAGAAGAAGAACTAGAACACAAAGATAAAGCTGAGCAGCTAGGAGCTAATAATGATGGGTTATATTCTTTATTAGATACTGTAATAAAAAATAGCTCTAAATTTGCAATAGCAATATCAAAAAGATATTAACTTTCTAATTTAACGTCCCAATATAGGTAATCTAACCAGCTTTGATGTAAGAAATTTGGAGGAAAAAATTTCCCATTATCGTGCAATTCTTCTACCGTAGGACGATAGGGTTTTACCTTAGGAATCATTCCACTCACGCTTGATAGTTTACCACCTTTTTTCACATTACATGTACAACAAGCAGAAACCACATTTTCCCAACATGTTATTCCTCCCCTTGATCTTGGTATCACATGGTCAAATGTTAAATTTTTATTGCTTCCACAATACTGGCAGGAAAATCTATCTCTTAAAAAAACATTAAATCTTGTAAAATTTGGAAATTCGGAAGGTTTAATATATTTTTTTAATGAAATAACACTTGGCAATTTCATCGAAAAAGAAGGACTTCTAATTTCACGATCGTATTCGGATACTATAGTCACCCTATTTAAAAATACATCCCGAACAGCATCCTGCCAACACCATAATGATAAAGGGTAATAACTTAGTGGCCTATAGTCTGCATTCAACACAAGGGCTGGACACTTATCTAGTGGTACTGAATTAATCTCTTTTATAATCATTTAATATCTAATTAATATATTAATTTTATTTTTAATCAAAATATTTATTTTTTATTAATGTTAATAAATTCTAAAGCTAAACTTAGTCCTTGAGTTGGTATAGAGTGGCCACATCCTTTAAAAATTTTAGTTTTTAAATTTATCTTATTTTTAGTTAAAAAATTTTTTGCTTCCATCATTTCCTCTAATGGAACAATATTATCATCATCACCGTGCATTAAAAAAATTGGAGGTTTTGATTTAATATTTTTCTCTAATAAAATAGGATCATAAATTTTACCCGAATACCCAACGACCCCTCCAATTGTATTAGTATTTGTCAATGAGTAATGTAAAGACATCATTGTTCCTTGACTAAAACCCACAAGAAAAAGTTTTGAACAATCTAAAACTAGCGCTTTTAGTTTTGCATTAATAAATTCTGTTAATTTATATATTGAATTTTCTAATTCAAAATTTATCTTTTTTTGATCCTGGCTCATTAAATCAAACCACTCAAACCCTCCTGGGTTCACAGAACAAATATTTGGGGCATTTGGTGAAGTAAAATAAAAATCTGGCAAAAATCTTTGCCAATAATTTCCAATATTAATTAAATCTTTACCATCCGCACCATATCCATGGCAAAAAACTACTAAATATTTTGCAACGGGTGATATCTGTTGCAAGGAGATTGTTTTTAAAAAGATATTTTCTTCAATTAATTTCATTAAGATTTATTTTATATAATTTAAATCGTTTTATGATAACTATTTATCAATGTCAGATTTAAGTAAAATTATTGCTATAATTGCTTTGATAGTAGTAACTGTAATTCTTATACGTGGATTAAAATCGTTTTTCCTTGGAAGCAATATCGATGATAAGAGAAAAAGTAACAAATTAATGCAATTAAGAGTTATCGCTCAGTTTGTTGCCATAGTTATTTTAATGACTTTATTTTATTTTTATAAGAACTAATTCTTTAAATTTTTTAACCAAGAAACAAATTTTTCATCGGCAAAGTCTATTGATCCAATAACTCTTGCTAATTCTTTGCTATTTTGATCTATGATTAAAGTAGTCGGCAAACCCCGAAGTCCAACTCTATTCGCCAGAGCATACTCTGGATCATAATAAGTTGAAAAATTTTTAATTTTTAAATCACTTAAAAACTTATCAGTTTTTTTTTTATTTATTTTCTCAAGATTAATTGCATATATTTTTATCTTATCTTTACCTAAAATATCTACTAATTTATCGATAGAAGGCATTTCTTCTTTGCAAGGAACGCACCAAGTTGCCCAAAAATTAACAAGAGTAATTTGATGATCAAATTTATTAAATTTTAATTTTTTTCCAGAAAAATCTATAAATTCTTCGCCAATAATTTCTTTTGGTATTTCATGAACGACGATATTCTTGAAGGGAAGATTTTTAATTGGTTGTGGTAAAGAGTGATTAGTAATAAATAACAACAAGCTTATTGAATAAACTAAATATTTAAAAAATTTACGCAAAAAAAACATAGTTTAGCTTTATATATTATTAAAGATATGACTAAAGGAAATAAAAATAACGTGTGGGGTACAAGAGTTAAAAAACCTACATCAAAACTTTTACAATCTATCAATTCCTCAATTGATATTGATAAAAGATTATTTAATGAAGATATTGATGCATCCATTGCACATTGTGAAATGCTATCAAAGCAAAAAATTATTAAAAACGATTCTGCAAAAAAAATTATTTATGGTTTAAAAAAAATTAAAATAGAAATTCAAAAAAATAAGTTTCAATTTAAAAAAGAACATGAAGATATTCATCTTAATGTTGAAAAAAGATTATTTGAAATTATAGGAGATCATGCTGGTTTTCTTCATACTGCAAGATCTAGAAATGACCAAGTTGTAACGGATTTTAAACTTTGGATAAAAAAATCTGCAAATAATATTGATAAAAATTTAACTTTACTTATTAAAAGTTTTTTAAATAAAGCTAAAAAAAATATTGATGTAATTATGCCTGGATTTACACATCTCAAGAACGCTCAACCAGTACTTTTTTCTCATTATTTATTAGCTTATGTAGAAATGTTTAAAAGAGATAAAAATAGAATTAAAAATTTTTTAGAAAATATTAATGAAAATCCTTTAGGATCGGCGGCTCTTGCTGGAACTTCATATAATATTGATAGACACTTTACCTCAAAGAAACTTGGATTTAAGAAACCAACAGATAATTCTATTGATTCTGTCTCTGATAGAGATTTTGTTATTGAGTTTTTATTTATAGCCTCTTTATGCTCCGTTCATCTCTCAAGATTAGCTGAAGAAATTATTATTTGGAATTCAGATCTAGTTAATTTAATTACCCTAGAAGATAATTTATTAACAGGATCCTCAATTATGCCTCAAAAAAAGAATCCTGACTCTGCAGAATTAATTAGAGGAAAAACAGGAAGAATATTTGGTCAATTATCTTCTATGTTAACTACTATGAAGGGTCTGCCACTGGCATATTTCAAAGACATGCAAGAAGATAAGGAAAGTGTATTTGATGCATATGATAGTCTTTTGTTAAATATTCAACTTGCAACGGAGTTAGTAAATGGAATGAAGCCAAATAAAACTAAAATGCTCGCTGTGTCAAAACTAGGTTTTACTACTGCAACGGATTTTGCTGATTATTTAGTAAAAAAAGGAATGTCTTTTAGAGATGCTCATAAAAAATCTGCAACTCTTGTAAATATTGCTGAGAAAAATAATCTAACACTTGATGAATTAGATTTTTTAACGATTAAAAAAGTTGAAAAAAGTGTTGAAAAAGATGTCTTAAAAATATTTGATTTAAAAAATTCAGTAAATTCAAAAAAATCTTATGGCGGGACATCACCATTTAATGTTAATAAAATGATTAACAAATATCAAAAAGAGCTTAAATGATTAGAGTTTTATTAGTATTGCTAATTTTATTAACCGCATCTTGCGGTGTAAAAAATAACCCTGTTTATCAAACTTTTAATAGTAATTTTGAAAAACCATCTTTAGAAACTAAAATTGATATCAAAATTATTTAATGAATTTTCTAAAATTCAAAAATAAAAAATTATTTTATGAAAGTATTGCTATCTCAAAATTAGCAAATAAAATTAAAACTCCTTTTTATCTATACTCCTTAGGTCAATTAAAATTTAATTTCAATAATTTCAAAAAAATTTTTAAAAAAATAAGCCCAATTATTTGTTTTTCAGTAAAATCAAATTCAAATTTAAAACTAATTTCTGAATTAAAAAAACTTGGTTCTGGTGCAGATGTTGTTTCGATTGGTGAATTAAAAATTGCTTTAAAAGCAGGTATTTCACCAAAAAAAATAGTATTTTCTGGAGTTGGTAAAACAGAGGAAGAAATCGATTTCGCGATTAAAAAAGAAATTCTTTTAATTAATGCAGAGTCCGAAGCTGAAATTATAACTATTAATAGAATTGCTAAAAAAAATAATAAAGTTATTCCTGTGGGAATAAGAATTAATCCTAATATTTCTGGAAAAACTAATAAAAAAATATCCACTGGAAATAAAGATAACAAGTTTGGAGTTTCGATGAATACTTGTTTGCAAATATTCAATAATCAATATGATTATGAATTTATAAAATTTGAAGCCATTAGTGTACATATTGGCTCACAAATTATGGAGGTTAATCCTTTTAAAAAGGTTTTAAATGCACTTTCGGAATTTAATAAAAAAATTAATCAAATTGGTATCAATCTTAAATATATTGATTTAGGAGGGGGAACCGGAATTCCTTACTCGGATGATGAGAAGAATTTTAATTTAAAAAAATACTCTGATCTTGTTTTCAATTTCAAAAAAACAAATAATGTAGAAATTATATTTGAACCTGGAAGATCTATTTGTGGAAATACTGGAATATTGGTTTCTAAAGTAATTTACCTTAAAGATACTTCAAAAAAGAAATTTGTAATTATTGATGCCGCAATGAATGATTTGATTAGACCTGCTTTATATGGTGCAAAACATCAAATTCATCCTTTATTAAAAAATAATTCAAATATTAATAAGAATACTGA
>VHCC01000046.1 GCA_016882185.1 Candidatus Pelagibacterales bacterium
GCAAACGAAGGAATGCCTCAACTAAATCCTGAGTTTTGGATATCTCAAATTTTTTGGTTAATTTTATGCTTTGGATTATTATATTTTTTAATTCATAAATTTTTCAGTCCAAAACTCTTCAGCTTAATAGATCAAAGAGCAGATTTTTTAAAATCGTTAATAAATCAGACTGAAAATAATAAAAATGAAATTCAAAAATTGGATAACGAGTATAATAAAATAATAAATGAGGCTAAAAAAAAGTCAAAAGAAAATTCAACAAAATTGATTAGTGAATTTGACGAAAAAATATTTATTAAAAAAAAAGAATTTGAAAATTATTTAAATGCTGAAACCGCTAAAATAGAAAACGAAATTAATAATTTTAAACAACATACTTTGGATAATATTTCAGACATAGTCTCTGAATTTTCAAAAGAACTTATTGAAAAGATAACTGAAACAAAGCAAAATGATAATAATTTGAAGATTATAATTTCAGAAATATTTAAAAAACAAAAAGAGAGCAAATATGTTTGATGCAACTTTTTGGGTAGCAATTTCTTTTATAGCATTCTGTTTAATACTTATTTATAAAAAAATACCTCAACTTATTAATAAATTACTAGAAGACAAAATAAATGAAATTAAATCCGAAATTGAAAATACAAAAAATCTAAAAATAGAAAGCGATCAATTACTTAAAAAATATAAAAATAAAATTCTAGATGCTAATATTGAGAGTAAAAATATTCTTACTTCTGAAAAAAAAGAAACAGAAAATTTTATAAAAGAATCTGAAAATAAATTTGAACAATTAATGATTAATAAAAAAAAATCATTAGAACAAAAATTAGATCAGATGAAAATAAAAGCAATAAAGGATATACAGAATATTTCTAATAAAATTGCCCTAGAAGCAGTAAAAAAAATAATATCAAACTCTGCAAATGATGAAAAAATGAAAGCTATTAACCAAAAAAATTTAGAAAAAATTTTTGTTAATTTAATTAATACTAAAGCTTCTTAACTTTTTGAATGAGTCCCATCACAAAAGGGCATTTTATTGGTTTTTTTGCAACTGCATAAAAAATAATATTTATCCTCTTGTACTAAAAATTTCAAAGGCGCCAGATTTGTAATCTTGTGAGAACCGTCACAGAAAGTTTTGTATTTAGACAACCCGCAAACGCACCAATAATAATCTTTTCCTTTTTGTAAGTGAACTTTAAGAGGATTATTAACTTTAGTATTATTTTCTTCCATATTGTACATGGATGAATTGTATCTTAACTCATTTTATTTTGCAAAAGACCACAGTTGTTAAATATTAATCTTTAGATGCTATTTATTTTTTCTTTGGGCTCTACAAGAGCCTCCTCATATAATATAAAAACAATACTTTAAAATTTCTATGGAACAAAAAATTGTAAATGTCTTTCTAGCAAGTCCAAGAGGATTTTGCGCTGGCGTAGATAGAGCGGTTGAAATAGTAAAAAAAACAATTAATAAATTTGGTTCCCCGGTTTATGTGAGACATGAAATAGTTCATAATAAATTTGTCGTTGAAAATCTAAGATCACAGGGAGCTATATTTATTCAGGAACTTTCAGAAATTAAAAATAAATCTAGACCTGTGATATTTTCAGCCCACGGAGTTTCTAAAAAAGTAATTGATGAGGCAAAATTAAATAACATTATTTATATAGATGCTACTTGTCCATTAGTGACTAAGGTTCATAGAGAAGCAGAAGGGTTAGCTAGAGAAGAGTTTAACATTATTTTCATCGGTCATAGAAATCATCCAGAGGTAATTGGGACTATGGGACAAATAGATGAAAAATTTATTTCACTAGTTGAAAATAAGAAAGATGTAGAAAATTATTATCCTAAAATTGACAATAATAAATTTGCCTATATCACCCAAACTACACTTTCATTGGATGATACTTTAGAAATCATATCAGTATTAAAAAAAAAATATCCGTTAATAAAAGAGCCAATAAAAAGTGATATTTGCTATGCAACTACAAATCGACAAGAGGCTGTTAAAAAAATTGCAAAAAAATGTGATTTATTTCTAGTCATTGGGAGCAGAAGCTCTTCTAATTCACAAAGATTAGTAGAAGTTGCAAAAAAATTTGGCTGTAAAGAAAGTATTTTAATGCACTCAGATCAAAAATTACCAATTGAAAAAATTAAAAATTCTAACAATATAGGCGTCACATCAGGTGCTTCAGCTCCTGAAATATTAGTTGAAAATTTAATTAAAGAGATAAAAAGTATTATAAATATTAGAGTTGAAGAAGTAATTACTTCTGTTGAAAAAGTTTCCTTCAAACTTCCTACAATGCTTATAAAATAATGGCTGTTTATACTAAATTGGAGCCACAAGAAATTTCAAATTTCTTACAACAATATAATATTTATAATTTTAAAGACTACAAAGGGATAACTGAAGGAGTAGAAAATACTAATTATTTTATTAGAACATCAGAGCAAGACTATATTCTTACTATTTATGAAAAAAGAGTTACTGAAAATGATTTGCCATTCTTCATAAAACTACTATCTATTTTATCCGAAAAAAGATTTCCTTGCCCACAACCTATTGCTAATAAAAATAATGAAAAAATTAATAAAATTAAAAATAAAAACGCAGCTCTAGTAACTTTTTTAAATGGAAAATCAAAGAATAAGATAACTAGCGAAGACTGCTTTCAAATTGGTAAAATTGCTGCCCAATTGCATGAATTAACAAAACAACTTAAACTTAGTAGAAAAAATAATTTGTCTATTGAAAATTGGAAAAGTATTTTTGAAAAAACTATAAAAGAAAAAATAGATTTAGATGAAACTATTATAAAAAAAACTAAAGATTATTTATTTTTTTTAGAAAATAATTGGCCTAAAAATTTGCCACAGGGAATTATTCATGCAGACCTATTCCCAGACAATATTTTTTTTACTACTAATAAAGTTTCTGGGATAATAGATTTTTATTTTGCTTGTAATGATTTTTTTGCATATGAGATTGCAATTTGCTTTAACTCTATTTGCTTTGATAACAACTCTACCTTTAACATGACTAAAGCTAAAAATCTTATAGATGGTTATTCATCAATAAGAATATTAAGTAATGATGAAAAAAAATATTTACCTATTCTATGTATGGGGGCTGCTATGAGATTTTTTTTAACAAGACTATACGATTTTTATAATACTGATAATAAAGCAGATGTTAAAATTAAAGATCCATTTGAATATTTTAAAAAAATTGAGTTTCATTCATCTATTAAAAATTTTAACGAATATTTTATTTAATGACCGAGACAATAGTTTACACAGATGGTTCTTGTCTTGGTAATCCTGGTAGAGGAGGATGGGCGGCTGTAATTATTAAGAATAATCAAGAGGAAATAATATTTGGTTCTGAAAAAAACTCCACAAATAATAGAATGGAATTAACTGCAGCTATTAATGCTTTATTAAAAACTAAGGAAAGTGAAAAAATTAAAATCTACACTGACTCTAAATATCTTAAAGACGGTATTGAAAAGTGGATAAATAATTGGAAAAATAATAATTGGAAAAATGCAAATAAAAAAGATGTTAAAAATAAAGATCTTTGGACAAAATTGGACAGCCTTATTAATAAAAAGCAAATTTCCTGGAAATGGGTTAAGGCTCATTCGATTAACGAATATAATAATAAAGTTGATATACTTGCAAGGAAAGCCGCTAGTGCAAACGATTAGTTAAAATATAATTTTTAATTTTAGCTAAATTGTTCGACATTACTTTATAAAATTCTTTTTTTTTAATATTTTTACTTATCTCAATCGGTAGTTTGGGATTTTTTCTTAATATTTTATAAACAGTTTCTCTAAATTTTGCAGGATGGGCAGTTTCTAAACAAAATAAGTTTTCTGATTTTTTATCATTATTTAAATAGTAGTTCTCTAAAGCCTTTAATCCAACTGAGGAATGTGGATCTAATATTTTGTTATTATATTCATATACTGATTTAATGGTTTTTTTCGTATTTTTTGCATTTATAGAATTTGAATAAAAAATATTTTTAATATTTTTTAAAATATTTTTATCAACCTTATAGAAACCCTTACTATTAAGTTCCATCATTAATTTAGATATTTTTTTTGAATTATTATTATAATAAGAAGAAATTAGTCTTTCAAAATTACTTGCAACTTGTATATCCATGCTTGGGGAAATACTAAATCTTACTTTTGAGGGCTTATAAATTCCATTCATTAAAAATTTATGCAAAAGGTCGTTTTCATTTGTTGCAATAATTAATTTGGATATAGGTAGTCCCATCTTGTAAGCAATATAACCAGCATAGATATCGCCAAAGTTTCCTGTCGGCACTGAGAAAACACTTTTCTTATTTTTTTTAGATAATTGGAAGTGCGAATAAAAATAATAAACTATTTGAACGACAATTCTCGCCCAATTTATAGAATTAACTCCTGACATATTAATAGATTGCCTAAAGCTGCGGTCATTAAACATTGATTTAACTAATCTCTGACAATCATCAAATGACCCTTTAACAGCAATATTAAAAACATTTTTAGAATTCACTGTAGTCATAAGTTTTCTCTGCGTTACAGAAACTTTGCCTTTAGGATGTAAAACAAAAATTCTTAAATTTTTTTTATTTTTTACAGCATCTATAGCTGCGGCCCCGGTATCTCCTGATGTTGCAGTTACAAGATTAATTTTTTTTCTATTTTTTGAAAGAATGGTTTCATACATATTACCTATAACTTGCATAGCAATATCCTTAAAAGCTAATGTAGGCCCATGATATAGTTCTATTAAATTAAATTTTTTTACTCTAGAAAATTTTACCACATTTTTGCTATCAAATTTTTTATAAGAGTTTTTTATGATTTTTTTTAACTCTTTTTTTGAAAAAGTATTATCTGTATAAATTTTAATAATTTCATAGGCTAAATTATTATAATTTAATTTAGAAAATTTTTTTAAAGTATCATTTGATAATCGAGGAATTATCCTGGGAATATACAATCCACCATCATGCGCAAGGCCATTTAAAAAAGTATCAATAAAATTATAAGTTTTTTTATTATCTCTTGTACTAATATATTTCATTGCGATCTTCTCTTATAATATAAAAAAAAAATTATAGTAAATAAGGCCAAGCCATACCAAGTTATAGCATATTGCAAATGATTATTTGTTATATGAATTTCATAATCGTTAGAAATAATATCTTTGTTATTTGGGGAGGTTTGAATAATGAATAAAGGATAAATATCCTTATTTAAGTTTTTTTTTAAATATTCAATATCGATTGAATAAACAAAGTCCTCGACAAAACTGTTTTTTGGTGTGAATAAATTTACTGGTGTTATTTTTTTTGTGTATCCTTCAATAAAATCATCCTTGAATGAAGTATTTTTAATTAAATTAATATTTTTTTTTCTAACCCAGCCTTTGTCTATCAAAACTACAGAGGAATTATCAATGTCATAGGGCACGATAACTTTAAAACCTATCTCCCCTTTTTTAAGTTGATATAAAAAAATTACAGGATTTGATTTATTTTTTTTAAATTTAACTTTAGTATACTCTTTATTTATATCTTTATTAAAAGATGTAGAACTTTTTTTTAAATTTACTTCTAATTGAGAAATTAAATTTTTTTTTGAATTCAATCTTAAAATTTGCCAAGTTCCCAATGAAAAAATTACTAATACGAAAAATATAAAAAAAATATCTAAAGATTTAATTTTAAACAAAAGTAACTATTAGCTTCCCCAAATATATATTGAGGCAAATAAAAATAGCCATACCACATCAACAAAGTGCCAATACCAAGCTGCAGCTTCAAATCCGAAATGATGGTCAGGTTTATAATGTCCAGCTTTTGCCCTAAAATAACAAACTGCTAGGAATATTGTTCCTACAAGCACGTGAAAGCCATGAAATCCCGTCGCCATGTAAAAAGTTGCACCGTAAATTCCAGAACTTAATTTAAAGTCAGCAACAAAATATTCATAAGCCTGAAAAGAAGTAAAAATAAGTCCTAAAATTACAGTTAACAACAATCCATTCAATAGTCCTTTTCTATCATTCTCTAATAAAGAGTGATGCGCCCAAGTTACTGTGGTTCCTGATAAAAGTAATATTAAAGTATTAATTAATGGTATATGCCAGGGATCTAAAGTCTTAATATCTTTTGGCGGCCAAACACCACCTATCACTGCATCGGGAAATAGACTGGAGTCAAAATAAGCCCAAAACCAAGCAACAAAAAACATTACCTCTGAAATTATAAAGAGTGTCATGCCGTACCTGAGACCGATTTGAACCACCGGAGTATGATC
>VHCC01000047.1 GCA_016882185.1 Candidatus Pelagibacterales bacterium
AGTCTGGAAAAACAAGATTAGAAATTGCATTTGATCTGAATTTTACAAATGAAGAAAAAGTTCTTAAATTATTGTCTAACTCGTATTCTCTTCCAATCATTGAATTAAAAAATCGTAGTTTAAGTGACGATATAAAAAAAATTATAACAATCAAATATATTCAAACTAATACTTTAGCACCCTTTGAGATTTCTGGTAAAAATATTAAAATTGCTATAGCTGATGCCTCTAAGTTAAGCTTACTCAAGAATTTAAAAACTATGACAGGCTTAGAGCCTGAATTGTATGCAGCAAGTATCTCGGATGTTCAAAGCTTTATAAATAAATTAGGTAAACCTGAGAATTCTAATGGTAAAGAAATCAACAACGTAGAGCAAATCGTAAGTATTGATCCTTCGAAGCTAGAGGATGTTGCGCTTGAAAATGTAAAAGAAGAAAAAGAGATTAAGCCTATTGAAAATGAGTCTGATGTTATTAAATTTGGCCATGCGATTATTTCTGAAGCAATTGTAGCAGGGGCTAGTGATATTCATATTGAGCCATTCAAAAAAACTTCAAGAGTAAGATATCGAGTAGATGGTATTTTAATCACTATGGATAAATTTACTAAATTTCTAGATAGTAATTTTTCAGCTTTAGTCACAAGAATTAAAATTTTAAGTAAATTAGATATTTCTGAGAGAAGACTTCCACAGGATGGAGCAATTGCCTTTAAATACAAAGCTATTGAAGTGGACCTTCGTGTTTCAATTTTACCAACAAATAACAACGAACGCATAGTAATGCGTATTTTAAATAAAAATGCAGGTGAGAAAAAAATTGAGCAATTAGGTTTTGATGCAAATGATCTTAAAGTTATTTTAAAAGCTATTACCGGATCCCAGGGTATGGTGCTAGTAACTGGTCCGACAGGGTCTGGAAAAACGACAACTCTCTATAGTATCCTTAAACATATCAATAGCCCAAAATTAAATATTTTAACCGCTGAAGACCCAGTTGAGTATGAAATGGAAGGAATAGCCCAGGTGCAAGTAAAAGATGACATTGGCTATACCTTTTCAGCAGCTTTGAGATCATTCTTAAGACAGGATCCAGAGGTAATATTAATTGGAGAAATTAGAGATAAGGATACCGTTGATATTGCATTAAAGGCTGCATTAACAGGTCACTTGGTTTTCAGCACTATCCACACAAATGATGCAGTTAGCACTGTTACCAGATTGCAAAATATGGGAACTCCAGACTATTTAATTGCTGCTGCTTTATCTCTAGTTCTTGCGCAACGTTTAGTTAGAAAGATTTGTCCAGATTGTAAAACGTTGGATGAAAATACAAATTTAAAATTACTAAGTTCTATTGGTATTAATCCTGAAAAGGCCGCAAGATCTAAAGTCTTTAAAGGCGCTGGATGTGCAAATTGTAATATGACGGGATATAAGGGAAGAATGGGAATTTATGAAGCTCTCGAGATCACTCGAGAGATAAAACAGGCAATTTTATCAAACGTTGGCACCATGGAGTTGCTAGCGTTGGCTAAAAAAAATAATTTTAGAACGATGCAAGAAATGGGCCATGATCTATTACTGTCCGGAGATCTTTCATTTGCAGAGTATCAAAGAGTCTTACAAATTTAATGTTATATTTTGATTACACTGGAATTGTATCTGGGAAGTATGTGACAGGTGAAATTCAGGCTCTAAATCAAGAGGAAGCAGCATTTAAGTTAAAGAACGAAAAGATTATTATCACAAAGCTAATTAAATCAAAAAAAAAATTAGAGGTCGAAAAAAAAAAAGAAAAAGGTTTTGATTTTGGTTCTAAAACAAAAGTTCCTACTAAAGAGGTTATGATTTTTACAAAACAGTTTTCAACCATGTTAAAAGCAGGACTTCCTGTGTTAAATATTTTAATTATGCTTGAAGAGCAAATAACTCACAAAAATCTTAAAAGAATTATTGGAGAAATTAAAAAAGATTTAGAGTCTGGAATTATTTTATCAAAATCTTTTGAGAAACACCCAACTCTTTTTGATAATATTTACATAAATCTGACCAAAGCAGGAGAGGCAAGTGGTAAGTTAGATATTTTTCTTGAGAAAATTGTACTTGGTTTAGAAAAAAGAGAAAAAATTAAATCCAAAATTAAAAGTGCTCTTTTTTATCCTGCAACCTTATTTACTGTAGCTATTTCGGTGACTATTTTTATGCTTATCAATGTGGTTCCTGTTTTTGTTAGAATGTACGATGGAATGGGGGTAAAAGTACCTGCTCCTACAGCCGCGATCATGGCAATGAGTGACTTTATGAGAAATCCTCTTGGGGGTGGATTAAGTTTTATTTTAATTATTTTGTTTGTATTTATATTTAGATATTTAGTAAAAACGAATTATGGGGTTCGAAAAAAATGGCACAAATTTATCCTTTATATGCCGATCTTCGGAGTTTTGATTCAAAAGTCCATATTTGCTCGAATAGCTCTAGTTCTTGGAAATTTAAATCAGGCGGGTGTTAACTTAATCGAGAGTATCGATATTGCAAAGTCTATCACAACAAATACGTTGGTCATTGAGGGTTTAGAGGCAATAAAAAAAGGGGTTTTTTCTGGTGAGTCGCTTACCAAATTGTTTTATAGGGAAAAAGTTTTTCCACAAACATTTGCTCAACTTATAGCTGTAGGTGAACAAACTGGCAGCTTAGATGATATGTTTGGATCTATTGCTAGGTATTATGAAGAAGAATTTGATGTAGCAGTTGCAAATTTATCAAGTTTAATTGAGCCAATTATGATCGTTTTCATGGGAATTACAGTAGGTGGTTTGATGGTTGCAATGTACGCACCAATATTTAATGTAGGCGCATTAATGAAATAAAACTAAAGATAATTTAGTAAAAATATACTTTATTTTTTTGTTTTTAATGGCTAAACTAACTTACTAAAAAATATCAAATGATAAAAAAAAAACTTATTCGAGCTTTTACATTAATTGAGCTACTAGTTGTTGTTGCAATTATTGGAATCCTAGCAGCTGTTGGTGTTGTAGCTTACCAGGGTTATACTTCTGGCGCTCAAGAAAACGCTGTAAAAACAAATCATTCACAAGTTTTAAAATACATTGCTGCAGAGAGTCAAAAATGCAACATCAGTTCAACGGGTATCGCATTTGGTGTAAATAACTTTTGTGCAACACCTATCACAGCAGCAAGAGTAATTGCACAGCTACCTACAGCTTTAGTAGCTTTCAAAAATCCCTACAATGCTTCGGCTCAAGCTTTTTCCCAAGCAGGAGGTATGAATGCTGCGAATATAGGTTATATTTATGTAGCCGCTACACCCGGAGTGGCTAACTCACTTACAATAAACTCATGTTACGGAGATTGTACGGCTGCACAGCAATTAAGCGTACCTGTAAGTATAAGATAAAAAAAAAGTTTATTCTTTTTTTATTAAATGGAAACACTACGTGTTGATAAAAAAAGTATCAAAGCATTCACTATTATAGAACTTTTAGTTGTTGTCGCTTTAATTGGAATTATTTCTACATTAGGAATTGTTGCATACAACGGCTATACATCATCAGCCCAACAAACAGCTGCAAAAAATTCTTTGAATGCTATTTCTATTGCGCAGTTAGAATATAAGTCAACGAGGGGAACTTTTTATCAAAGTTCAAATCCAAACAGTCCAAATAATGCCTCAACAAATGATATAAATTTGAATTTATTTGGAGTTACTTCATTTAACGTTTCTGGGGCAGCAAATAATGACAAATTAACAGGTCAAGCATATTGGTTTTCATCTGCCGCAACTCCAACTACTTTTATTTTAACGGCGCAAGAAAAAGATGGTTTATGTCGTATCACACTAAATCAAGACAGCGCCTTAAATATGTCTCAATGCTAATTTCATGAATAGGGCATTTACTCTAATAGAGCTTTTAGTAGTTATTGTAATTATAGGCGTTCTTTCCACAATAGGGGTGATTGCGTATAATGAATATAGTTTAGATGCTAAAAAACAGGCAACAATTGCAAATTGGAACTCGGCTATTAAATTTATAGAAAACACATTTGCACAATGTAAACTTAAGGGTTCTACCGCAGTTATAGAATTAAGCCCAACTGCTGGTAGAATACCCTGCGCAACTACTCCAGCCACCCAAGCATCTGTAAATGCTATGGCAGATACGTTTATGAGATATTTTTTAGAAAAAAGGTTTATCAATCCTTATAATGTTAACGATGAGTGGGTTGTAAGAAGGGGGTCTGGAGGGGAAACGGTTGATGGTAGATTACGATTAGATGAAACGGTTTGTAATAATAACAGACCAGGCAATGAAATGTCTATTTGGTATAAAGTTCACGATAACTCAGGGCAAATAGCAAGGATGAAAATGCAGCACTGGTGTTAAAGAGCATGGAAATTAAAAAAATGTCATAGGTTAAAGTTAATTAATTTGTATTTCCTATAAAAAATTTTTTTCTATAAACTTTTGTTATCTAAAAGTCCTAAGCCATTTTATTATCAGGTTTATATTTGAAATTTAGCCTTAAATTTCAAACAATTTTAAAGCTAAAAAAGCTTTTTTTTACTAACTATTTATAGATATAATTATTATTAATAATAAACATATGATTGCTAAAATTAGTGAGTTAGCCACAACTAACCTTAAAATCTCTGATTTTCATTTAAGAGAAGGATCAAA
Organism: Candidatus Pelagibacterales bacterium; assembly: GCA_016882185.1. Taxonomy (GTDB): domain Bacteria; phylum Pseudomonadota; class Alphaproteobacteria; order Pelagibacterales; family Pelagibacteraceae; genus Fontibacterium. The sequence continues at coordinate 4,703 of VHCC01000047.1, forward strand.
CGTTGCCTACCGCGTTTTAGGCGAGATGTTTCAAGATGCAAATTCATTGATTAAAAAAAGTGATTTGGAAGAACTATTAAAAAAGAATTGTACTGAAGAGGAAGTTCAAAATTTTAATAAACATAATGAATTAGATTGCGCTATAAATCTTGCAGGTTTTAGATTCAGAGCAAATTTTTTTAAAACGTTAAATGGTTCTGCAGCAGTTTTAAGAAGAATTGTAACTAAAATTCCAAGCATGGAGGAATTAAATTTACCCCCAGTTATGTATGAGATTGTTGAAGCGCATAAAGGTTTAATATTGGTTACAGGACCTACTGGATCTGGAAAATCAACTACACTTGCTGCAATTATTGGAAAAATTAATGAGCTTCGATCTAAAAATATTATCACTATTGAAGATCCTGTTGAGTTTATTCATCATGATAAAAAAAGTATTGTGTCTCAACGTGAAGTTGGAAAACAAACCAGTTCATTTGCTAGAGCTTTAAAAAGTGCGCTGCGAGAAGATCCTGATGTCATTTTAGTTGGTGAAATGCGAGACCTGGAGACTATTTCTATGGCTTTGACTGCAGCAGAAACTGGACACCTAGTTTTAGGAACTCTTCACACAAGTGGAGCACCCAACACTATAAATCGTCTAATTGATGTATTTCCCCCAGGGCAGCAAGGACAAATAAGAGCTCAGATTGCAGAGTCACTTAAAATGATCATCACACAAAGACTCATTAAGAAAAAGGATGGAACAGGTAGAGTTGGTGCATTTGAAATTTTAACTTGCACGGCACCAATTAAAAATTTAATTCGCGAAGCAAAGATTCATCAGATCCCAAGTGTAATGCAAACATCACAAAAAGACGGAATGGTAACAATGGAAAAATCCATAGAAGTTCTAACTCAACGTGGAATAATTACAGGTGGATTGGAATAAAACAGCTTTTACCCTAGTAGAATTATTAGTTGTCATAGTCCTGATAGGTGTTATAGCGCTTGTTGCAACTCCAAATGTAAGAGAGTTTATAAATAATAGAGAATATAAAAATGATGTTTATAAAATTTCTGCAATTATTAATTCTTTGCGAAGCAATTTAGAGTCAAAAAAAGCAGACGTTAACACTGGACTACCTCTAGAGATAGGAAGTGTTTTGTTAGGTACTGATGCTAATGGAGTTCGAGTCATCACAGGTTTAGCAGATAGTGAGAGACTTCAAAGACTTAGAGCGAATATTTGTAACGCAAATAGTGCAGCAGATCCCAATGTTTGGAATGTAGTTAATACATATAGCTCCTCTCAGAATGGAACGGTAGCTTCGACGGCTAATGAAACATTTATTAATTTGTCAATTGCACCAGGAGGCAACTGGGCTTGTTTTACAATTAAAATGGACAATAATCTAGCCTACTTTGATGAATATAGTGGAGGTGTTCGAGGCATTTGTCATAAATCAAAAATTGTTGGAACAAGCATTAATGAGCGGAACCAAAATTGTAGTCCATCAGCAAATAACGTACCTTACTATGGAATTTCGGTTAATAAATTTGGGCGAGCAACAGTACATAGATATGATTATGCAACATCAAGGTGGAGAGAAGAGCAAAATTAAAAAAAGTATAAGTGGCATGAGCATAATTGAGGCTCTTGTTGCTACA
>VHCC01000048.1 GCA_016882185.1 Candidatus Pelagibacterales bacterium
GTATTAAATGTTCTTACTAATTTTTTATTAAAATGGTTTTCACCAATTTTAGCCTTTACATCAGAAGAGGCCTATCAAGTAATTAAAAATAAAAATTACAAGAGTATTCATTTACAAGATTTTCCAATTATACCTTTGACTTGGAATAACTCTGAAGTCAAAAATAAGTGGATTGGCATCAAGAAAGTAAAGCAAGTTGTTAATGCAGCTATCGAAGATATTAGAAATTCGAAAATTATTGGGTCCAGCTTAGAAGCAAATGTTATTGTTTATTTAAAAGAAGAATATTTAAATCTTATAAAAGAAGAAGATCCTAGTGAAATCTTTATCTGCTCCGAAGCAAAAGCAGAACCTCTAATTAATCAAAGCAACCTATTCTCCTTAAAAGATATCGAGGGCGTTGCTGTGAAAATAGTAAAAGCTAAAGGGCAAAAATGTCCTCGTTGTTGGAAGATTTTGGAAAAAACATGCAGCAGAGATGTTTGTGGTTTAAAAAATTAAAATGATAAATAAAAAAAAAATATATTTATTTGTAATTATAATTATCTTTTTTTTAATAGACAGAGTTTCAAAAATTTTAATTTTAAAAAGTTTTTTAAATAATTCATTATCTGAAATTTATATTAACTCTTTTTTAAACTTTTCTTTAGTTTGGAACAGTGGAATTGGTTTTGGACTTTTACAAATAGAACCTAATATTTTTTATTCAACTATCTCCATCATAATAGCTGCTATTAATTTAATTTTAATATATTGGATGATAACCACATCGAATTACGTAGAATCTATTTTTATTTCTATAATTTTAGGAGGTTCACTCGGCAATTTATTTGATAGATTTTATTATAATTCTGTCCCAGATTTTATAGATCTTCATAATAAGAGTTTTCACTGGTTTACCTTTAATATTGCTGATATTTTTATCACAATTGGAATTATTGGATTAATAATTATTGATCTTTTTAAAATAAAAAAAACATGAAAAAAATTTTAAGTTTATTAGTTTTATTATTTTTATTACCATCATGTGAAAATGTTCAAAAGGGATTAGGGATGAAAAAAGATGTTCCTAATGAGTTTTTGATAGAGAAAAGAAATCCTTTAACTATGCCACCCAATTTTGATTTACTTCCACCGGATTCAGTAAACCAAAATAATCAAAAAGATGAAAAAGATAATTTAAAAGAAATTTTTAATAAAAATTTAGGCAAAGATAAACAAGGTAGTGGAATTAATAAAGGAACAGACTCTGGTTCATTAGAAAAAAGTATTCTTGAAAAAATAAAATAGTTTGATGAAAATTGATTCTTTTACTTTTGTAAAAAGCAATTCAACGCTTTACAGAAAAAATTTTGGAAAGTGTTCTAAGATATTTAAAAATTTACTTAATAGTAGAGAAAACTTTTTTTTTGATACATTAAGTGAACAGTATCAGAAAAATCTTTTTTTAAAAAAAGATTTACTAAAAAAAAAATTACATAAAAAAATTTTAGTTATAGGTATGGGGGGTTCTGTTCTTGGATCAAAAATGATTTCATCATTTTTTGGTTTAGATAAAAATTATTATTTTTTAGATAATTTAAACAATGTTGCAATTAATGATTTGATTAAAAAAGATCTAAGTATGTTTACTATTTTTGTTATATCTAAATCTGGACAAACTCTAGAGACTTTAACGAATTGCAATATTATTTTAAGCCATTTTAAGAAAAGAAAAAAAAATTTATCTAAGAATTTTATAGTTATTTCAGAAAAAAATAATGCACTTTTTAATTTTGCCAAAAAAAATAGTATTTTATTCTTTGAACACAACACAAATCTTAGTGGTCGATACTCAGTTTTATCAGATCCAGGTTTACTAATGTTTAATCTTGATTATAAAAAAATTATCCTTGGAATTAATTCTGTCCTAAAAGGAAATTTAAAAAAAGATCTTATTAAAAATACAGCGATTATTTTATCTTTGATGAAAAAGTCTAAAATAGATACCTATGTATCTCTAATCTATTCTAATAATTTATTAAATTATGGTTATTGGCATCAGCAATTGTTAGCAGAGAGTATAGGTAAAAACGGTAAAGATTTTACGCCAATTATATCAGAGTGTCCTAAAGATCATCACAGTATTATGCAGCTTTTTTTGGATGGAAATAGAAATAAATTTTTCACTTTTTTTAAAATAGCCAACAAGAAAATTGATAGGTCAATTAAAGATTATTTTAATCAAAAATTTAGAAGCAATTCTTTAAATAATATTATAAATGCTCAATTTAATGCAACAATTAGTATCTTTAAAAAAAATTTCATACCCTTTCGAGTAATCTTGATTGATCAAAAAAAACCAACTCAAAACCTCATTTCTTTAATTGTTTATTCAATGATGGAAACGGTAATTTTATGCAAAGCTTTAGATTTAAACCCCTTTAATCAACCAGCCGTAGAAGCAATTAAGAAAGAGACTTATTCAATATTAAGTTAAGTTCAATTTTGCAAAATAGATTTTAGAAACACCATAAACTCTCTCTTCAATAAAATTGAGTTCTTTATTATCAATATTGTTTTCAGAATTTGTATGAATAACTAATATATTCTTCCTATTAATAATTTTTTTTAAGTCGTTTATTATGCTGTTAATATTTTTTATTACAAAAGGAGGATCTAAAAATATTAAATTTGGTTTAATTTGATCCAATAATTTATTTTTAAGAATTAAAGAAACATCATCATTAATAGCAATAGCATTCTCGCTTAGTATATTGAGTGTATTAAGATTTTTTTTTAGAATAGAAAAAGCTTCTAAGTTTTTTTCAAAAAAAAATACTTTACTCACATCTCTTGATAAACATTCTAATCCAAAAGATCCAGAACCTGAAAAAAGATCTAAGACTATTGAATTTTTAAATTCAAATTGGATTTTATTCGAGTGCTGCAATATATTAAATATATTTTCTTTAACCCTGTCTCTAAGAGGCCTAGTAATTGATTTTTTTGGAAAAAGTATTTTTTTTCCTTTATATTTTCCCGATATGATCCTCATACAATCTCATTTCTTTTTCTTCTGCTTTTTCTACTTTTCCAGTTAATAAGTTTTTAAGTTTAAAGGGTCCATATTCTATCCTAATAAGTCTATTAACTTTAAGATTAATAGCAGCACATAAATTTCTAATTTCATTATTTTTTCCTTCATGCATTTGAAATTCTAACCAAGAATTTGCATTTCCTTTTTTTAACAATTTATACTCAAAAGGAGCGTATCGAATATTATTAATTTTTGCGCCTTTACTGATTTTATCTAGTGAATTTTCGTTTATGTATCCATAGACTCTAATTTTATATTTTCTGATAAATTTATTTTTAGGCAACTCAAGATTTCTTATTATTTCACCATCATCTGTTAACAATAAAAGTCCTTCAGAATTGATATCTAACCTGCCAACGGTTTTAATTTTTTTTAGATTAAAAGGTAATAGATCATATATAATTGGTCTATCGTCTTGTTTATTTCGCGACGTTATATAATTTAATGGTTTGTAAAATTTCCATACATCTAGTTTTTTTTGAAGATTAATTTTTTTATTATTTATAACTATTTCATCGTAATTATTAACGAAAGTAATAGGAGATGAAATAATTTCTTTATTTACAATAATTTTATTTTTTAAAATTAATTCCTCTATTTCCCGCCTGGAGCCGTATCCCTTACTTGATAAAAATTTAGCTATTCTAATTTTTTTTTGGTAATTATTATTCATGATCAATAATCAGATTAACATTTATACTGATTTACTTTTAAAATTATCTAAAAAAGCCCTTAGTTTGGGAGAACTTCCTGTTAGTGCAATTATAGTAGATCCTGTTACTAAAAAAGTTGTATCGGCATGTACTAATCACACTAAAAAAAATCCAATTTTACATGCTGAGATTAACGCTATTTTAAAAGCATTGAAATTAACAAATTTAGAAAGATTAGATAAATTTGATATTTATTGCTCCCTTGAGCCATGCCCCATGTGTACCTCTGCAATTTCTATCTCTAGGATTAGGAGAGTTTATTTTTGTCTAGAGGATAAAAAGTCAGGAGGCTTTATAAATGGACCAAAATTGATTTATTCTAAAAATTTACATCATAAGCCTAAGTTTTATTATGGCTTTAAAGAAAATGTTTTTTTAAACTTAATGAAAAATTTTTTTAAGAAAAAACGTAATTAGCTATTTATAACTCTCCAGCCAATATCTTTTCTAAAGTATTTATCTTTCCAATTAATTTTTTTTAACATGTCTATGCATGTGTTTCGGCCTGATCTTAAATTTTTATTTACGGCAGTAGCATTTAAAACTCTACCGCCTGATGTAAAAATCCTATTATTTTTATTAAATGTGCTAGCGTGAAATAAATATTGATTATTATTTAGTAAGATTTTATTTGTATTCTTTATTTCTGATACTTTACTTTGCTTAATAGGATATCCTTTAGATGAAGCAACAATTGTTATCGCTTTTTTATTACTCCATTTTATTGCTAATTTATTAATTTGTTTTTTTTTACAAGCAATTATAATTTTTAATAGATCAGTTCTTAATCTCATCATCAAAACTTGGCATTCTGGATCTCCAAGTCTTATATTATATTCAATAAGTCTTGGCTGATTGTCTTTTATAATTAAGCCAGCATAAAGAATTCCGACAAAGGGACATCCTAATATTTTTAGTCCTTTTAAAGTCGGTTCAATAATTTCTTTTTTTATTTTTTCTTCAACTTTATTTGTAATAATATTAGAAGGAGAATAGGCACCCATTCCTCCCGTATTAGGGCCAGTATCACCTTCTCCTATTCTTTTATGATCTTGTGCAGTTCCAAAAAATTTATAATTTATTCCATCGGACAGTATAAAGTAACTTGCCTCTTCCCCAGACAAAAACTCTTCAATTACAAATTTTCTAGAGCTTTTAAATTTTCCTTCATTAATTTCTTTGCATTTTTTAAATGCTATATTTTTGTTATTACAAATAAAAACACCCTTACCAGAAGCCAAACCGTCGGCTTTAATCACAATTGGAGTTTTCATATTTTTTATATAATCCCTTACTCCTTTCATACTACTAAAAGATTTATACTGTGCCGTAGGTATTTTATATTTTTTGCAGAGTTTTTTTGTAAAAGATTTAGATTTTTCTAATCTTGAAGCTGCTTTAGATGGACCAAATACAAAAAAACCTTTTTTTTCTAGGTAGTCTTTAATTCCATTAACCAAAGGTATTTCAGGCCCAGTAAATACTACTTTTATATTATTATTTTTTAAGAAATTAGAAATATTTTTAAAATCAAGAATATCTATATTAATATTCTCTGCAACTTTGTTTGTGCCGGCATTTCCAGGAATACAAAAAATTTTATTTATATGCTTTGATTGTTTTAGTTTAAAGCAAATAGAATGTTCTCTACCACCACTTCCTATAACAGCTATGTTCATATAATAATATAGGTATATAAATTGATAATGAAAAACATACCAGAATTTTCTGTTTCAGAAATCACATCTTTAACAAAAAATATTTTAGAAGAAAATTTTGAAAGAGTGAGAATTAGAGGCGAAGTTTCCAAAATAAAAGAAAATAAAGGTCATTTATATTTTTCACTAAAAGACGAAAATTTTATTTTAAATGCTATATGTTGGTCAAGCGCAGTGCCGCTTTTGCAAGTTTTTCCAGAAGAAGGTATGGAGGTTGTTGCTGAAGGAAAGATCACAACATATGCAAAAAGTAGTATTTCAAGTTATCAGATCAAAGTAGATCAGATCGAGCTTCAAGGCGAAGGAGCCTTGTTAAAATTAATTGAACAGAGAAAGAAAAAATTACAAGCCGAAGGCTATTTTAATGAAGAACATAAAAAATCTATTCCATTTATTCCAAATAAAATTGGAATAATTACCTCACCAACAGGCGCGGTCATAATGGATATTATTAACAGAGTGCAAGATAGATATCCAACTCATTTATTAATTTATCCAATTTCTGTTCAGGGAAATAAATCAGCAGGAGAAATAATTAAAGGAATAGAATTTTTTAATAAAATAATTAATGTAGACACGATCATAATAGCTAGAGGAGGCGGTGGAGCTGAAGATTTATTATCGTTTAATGACGAAAATGTAGTTAAATCTGCATTTGCAAGTAAAATACCAATTATTTCTGCGATCGGT
>VHCC01000049.1 GCA_016882185.1 Candidatus Pelagibacterales bacterium
CCCCTAATAGGGGTTCTTTTCACCTTTCCCTCACGGTACTAGTTCACTATCGGTCACTGAAGAGTATTTAGGCTTAGAGGGTGGTCCCCCTATCTTCAAGCAGGATTTCTCGTGTCCCGCTTTACTCAAGAATCTTATTTGCTTTTACCTTTACGGGGCTATCACCCTCTATGGCAAACCTTTCCAGGTTTTTCTAGTTGTACAAATAAAACTACAGGCCTGTTCCGCGTTCGCTCGCCACTACTAACGGAATCTCAATTGATTTCTTTTCCTCTAGGTACTTAGATGTTTCAGTTCCCTAGGTTGCCTTTTCAAACCTATGTATTCAGTTTGAAATAACTCTTAAAGAGTTGGGTTTTCCCATTCGGAAATTTTCGGATCAAAGTTTACATACAACTCCCCGAAACTTATCGCAGTATATCACGTCCTTCATCGACTTTCAGTGCCAAGGCATTCACCAGACGCCCTTAAACGCTTGATTTATGCACAGAAAAAATTTTCTGTGTAAATTGAATTTTTAAAATTTGTGAAAAATAAATTTTTCACAAGGATATAAAAATATTGATACAAATTAACAATGTTAAAGAATTTCTCTAAAATTTGGTGGAGGATAGCGGGATCGAACCGCTGACCTCCTGAATGCAAATCAGGCGCTCTACCAGCTGAGCTAATCCCCCTAATAAAAATGGTGGGCCGAGAAAGACTCGAACTTTCGACCCCACCCTTATCAAGGGTGTGCTCTAACCAACTGAGCTACCGGCCCTTTTGTTGAATGAACTCTTTTACAAACATTAGAGATAAGGAAGAGAAACGAGGACGGCTACAATGTACAATGTTAAGTGATAGTTCAAAAGTAAACTTTCGAACTGTCCTTAGAAAGGAGGTAATCCAGCCGCAGGTTCCCCTACGGCTACCTTGTTACGACTTCACCCCAGTCGCTGACTATACCTTGGTCAAACGCCTCCTTGCGGTTAGCAATCTGCTTTAAGGTAGAACCAACTTCCATGGTGTGACGGGCGGTGTGTACAAGACCCGGGAACGTATTCACCGTAGCACGCTGATCTACGATTACTAGCGATTCCAGCTTCATGCACTCGAGTTGCAGAGTGCAATCCGAACTGAGGTAGATTTTTGAGTTTAGCTTAGCGTCGCCACCTTGCATCTCATTGTCACTACCATTGTAGCACGTGTGTAGCCCAACCCGTAAGGGCCATGAGGACTTGACGTCATCCCCACCTTCCTCCAGCTTATCACTGGCAGTTCTTTCAGAGTGCCCAGCATGACCTGATGGCAACTAAAAGTAGGGGTTGCGCTCGTTGCGGGACTTAACCCAACATCTCACGACACGAGCTGACGACAGCCATGCAGCACCTGTGTTCTGTCCGGCCGAACCGAAAAGTCTAGTTTCCTAAACTCGCGACAGACATGTCAAGGGTTGGTAAGGTTCTGCGCGTATCTTCGAATTAAACCACATGCTCCACCGCTTGTGCGGGTCCCCGTCAATTCATTTGAGTTTTAACCTTGCGGTCGTACTCCCCAGGCGGATTGCTTAATGCGTTAGCTGCGATACTGAAAATAAATTTCCAACATCTAGCAATCATCGTTTATGGTATGGACTACGAGGGTATCTAATCCTCTTTGCTACCCATACTTTCGCGCCTCAGCGTCAGTGTTGATCCAGAAAGCCGCCTTCGCAACTGGTGTTCTACATAATATCTACGAATTTCACCTCTACACTATGTATTCCGCTTTCCTCTATCAAACTCTAGTCGAGCAGTTTTAATTGCAGTTCCAAAGTTAAGCTTTGGGATTTCACAATTAACTAACTCAACGGCCTACGCGCGCTTTACGCCCAGTAATTCCGAACTACGCTAGGTCCCTTCGTATTACCGCGGCTGCTGGCACGAAGTTAGCCGGACCTTATTCTTAGGGTACAGTCATTATCTTCCCCTACAAAAGAGCTTTACAACCCAAAGGCCTTCTTCACTCACGCGGCATCGCTGCATCAGAGTTTCCTCCATTGTGCAAGATTCCCCACTGCTGCCTCCCGTAGGAGTCTGGGCCGTGTCTCAGTCCCAGTGTGGCTGATCATCCTCTCAGATCAGCTATTGATCATTGTCTTGGTGAGCCATTACCTCACCAACTAACTAATCAAATGCGGGCTCATCTTATGGCATTAAAACTTTCCCCGTAAGGGCTTATCCAGTATTAGCATCGGTTTCCCAATGTTGTCCTGAACCACAAGGCAGATTCCCACATGTTACTCACCCGTCTGCCACTCAGTATTGCTACTGCGTTCGACTTGCATGTGTTAGGCGTGCCGCCAGCGTACGTTCTGAGCCATGATCAAACTCTCAAGTTTAATAACGGCGTACACAAGCTTTTACTATCTGTTTAATTAAAAACAGCTTGTACAAAATTACTTTTGTATTTTTTATAGAAGTGTGTACAGCCAAATTTTTTTACAAATATAGCCGTCCACGCTTCTCTTCCTAATTTACGTTTTTAAAGAGCTCAACAAGACAACAAGAAATCTGTTAGGATTTCTTTTTGTCTTATTTAAATTTTTATTATTTTGTCCCTAAATAATTAATTATTCAGGACAAGGGATGTTGTATGTACGTCTAAAATGTTGCTAAGTCAACACAGCTATTGGCCATTTAAACCCAATAAAATAGCCTCTGATTAGCTACAATCATTAGATACAACAACTTAAAATTGAGGTTTGGGATGACTCTAAAAAGCTAATAAGATATTTAAGTCGAAATGTATAAAAAGATCTTAAGTTACAGGCCAAACTTTAGACCTAGTTTAGTATTTTTATTAATTCCAATCCTAATTAGCTTTATTTTTATAGCAAAGTCCTTTGATCAATATAGCGAAAGAGAAAATGGAGAAAGTAAAAATCAAGAATTAGAAAATAATTTAATTACAGTAAAAGACTTTTTATTTGGTCAGTTTAATTCAGGCTCTGCTAAATTTGAATTTAATGCGCGAAATGGAGATAGTATTCAGAGAATACTTTCTGATCAAAAAATTTCGCAAGCAGATATTAATAATGTCTTAAATGCTTTTAGACGAGAATATAACGTAGGACCACTAAGAAAAGATCAAAAAATTTATTTAATTGTAAAAAGAGAAAAAAATGGAAATTTGGTCTCAAGACTAACAGTTAATATCGATAATATCACATCTGTTCATGTCTTTTTAAATAAGGATAATCTTTATGAAGCAAAAAGAGTAACTAAAGTTTTAACAAAAAAAAATCATTTCGTTGAGACAACAATTGATCGAGGAATTTATCGATCTGCTAAACAATCTGGTATTGAAAATAGTATTGTTGCTCAGTTTGCAAGACTTTATGGTTTTGAAGTAGATTTTCAAAGAGATTTAAAAAAAAATGATAAGATTAAAATATTTTATGAACGTTACTTAGATGATGATGGAATTTCGCAACGTACGGGCAATATTATTTATAGTGAAATTATAAATGCTGATAAAAATATTACTCTTTATCGCTACGAATATCCAAATGGAACCATGGGTTATTTTACACCTGAAGGGAAAAGTATTGAAAAAAGTTTAATGAGAACTCCAATCAATGGAGCAAAACTTACTTCACGTTATGGATTTAGAATACATCCTATTTTAGGTTTTAACCATTTACATCAAGGAACAGATTTTGCAGCACCCATCGGCACACCCGTGATGGCATCAGGATCAGGTACGGTAGAGTATGCGGGATGGAAAGGTGGATATGGAAAATTTATTTCAATTCGCCATAGCTCTGTCTATCAAACGAATTATGCACATCTGCAAGACTATGCAAAAGGAATAAGAAGAGGAGCTAAAGTTCAACAAGGACAAATTATCGGGTATTCAGGAAATACTGGAAGTTCCACAGGACCCCATTTACATTATGAGGTTGTGGTTAATGGAAAGAAAGAAAATTCGCAAACTTTAAAACTACCCTCTTCCGCTCCATTAGAGGGAAGTAACAAAAATTTATTTGAAATACAAAAACGAAATATTGATAACTTAATTTTAGAAACGGCTAAAAAGAAATAGTAAAATTTGAGTTTTTTAAGAATTACCTTCGTTTTGATCTGAACTTATATTTGTAACTGTTTCTTGCGGCTCGTCTAAATGAACTCCTGGAATTTTATTAATAATTTCCGTTGTCGCAGCTGACTCTTCCGGTGCTGATCCATTTCGCTCTTGTCTGTTCTGAGGTGGAGCTATTCTTACATAATGATCTGCATGCTGATAATAATTTTCAGCTAAAATAATATCTCCAGATGCAAGGGCTTCTCTTGCAAGATTATTGTATTTTTCAACTAGCTTATATGCACCATGGGCTGACCCATTATTTCTATACCCGTTATTTCCATTATTATTAAATGAGTGTTCTATGTTTTGAGATCTATGTGTTCTAAAACCACCACTACTTGGTCTTCTCATTCCGCCGCCGCTTCTCTGATCAGGACGTCTTCTTGGTCTTCTTACAAAACTATTCATCAATTATTAGATTTAAAATTATTATTAATTGTTTGATTATTTTTAATTTAATTCTAGGGAAAAACTTAAACTTCCATAAATGTCATTTAATGTCAATTCTTAGTAATTATTATGGTTATTATTATAATATTTTTTAAAGTTTAGTTGCTAATAAACAACGAACTTGTTTGTTAATTAAAGTATATTTATCTAAAATTTTTAAGCGTTTAATTTTTAAATATTTCGCTATTACATAAAACTGATTATCACCAATTTCAAGTGCTAGCAAACCATTTATTTTTAAAATTTTTGAAGCCAATTCAATAATTTTTAATAAAAAATCAACCCCTTGAACCCCACCTTGTAAAGCAATTTTTGGTTCATAAAGCTTAATATCTAAATTTAAATTCTTTAATGAAACATCTGGTAAATATGGAGGGTTTGATACAATAATATCAAATTTTTTATCAAATTTTATCTCTTCTAAATTAATGTTTTTAAACAATGCACGAGTGTAAACTTTTTGAGAGACAGAATTGATCTTTGCAATTGTAATTGCTTTTTTTGATTTATCTATTCCAATTCCTTTAGCTTTAATTAGCTCTTTTAGTAAAGATATTAAAATACATCCAGAACCTGTTCCAATGTCTAAAATATTTAAAAAAAGTTTCTTATTATTTAAATGAGACAATATTAAATCAATTAGTACCTCTGTCTCAGGTCTTGGTATTAGAACTGAGCGATCAATATAAAAATTTGTACTCCAAAATTCTTTATTATTAAGTATGTAGGCAATGGGTTCTTTATTTACTCTTCTGTTTATCAGTTTTTGTAGTTCTTCAGTTTTATTATGTGAAAAATTTTCTTTTAATTTAGAGTAAATGCTTTCTCTTGGAATATTTATTAAATGTGAGACTAATATCTCAGAATCTAATCTAGAGTTTAAATTGTTACTTTTTTTCAATTCTTGTTCTGCAAAAGCTATTGCTTCATTAACTAACATAAATTTATATCTTTAAATTTTCTAGTTGTTCCTCTTGGAATTGAATTTGAATGGCATCTGATAATTCTTTAAATGCATCCCCTGCTAAAAAATCTGTTAACTTATAAAGCGTCATATTAATCCTATGATCAGTCACTCTACCTTGTGGAAAATTATAAGTTCTAATCCTTTCAGATCTATCCCCTGTTCCAATCTGACTCTTTCTCGCCTTAGCTCTTTCACTTTCCTGCTCTGATCTTTGTAAATCATAAAGTTTTGATCTTAAAATTTTTAAAGCTTTGGCTTTATTTTTATGTTGCGATTTTTCGTCTTGTTGTGAGACAACTATTCCTGATGGAATGTGTGTTACTCTAACTGCACTATCTGTTGTGTTAACCGATTGTCCGCCTGGACCGCTTGATCTAAAAACATCTATCCTTAAATCTGCATCATTAATTTTCACATCCACCTCTTCAGCTTCAGGCAAAACTGCAACGGTTGCTGCTGACGTGTGAATTCTTCCTTGCGTTTCTGTATCAGGAACTCGCTGAACTCTATGAACACCTGACTCAAATTTTAGTTTTGAAAAAACATTTCGTCCTACGATGGATGCGATGATTTCTTTGTAACCACCCCCCT
>VHCC01000050.1 GCA_016882185.1 Candidatus Pelagibacterales bacterium
ACAACTTCTGTATTGGCTAATTTGGTAAATTTTGTTTATTCAATTGAGCAAGACAAAAGCATATTCGACCTAACAATAAAAAATATTAAAAGTAAAAATTATGCAAATATTAATGTTTTATTTTCAAATTATAGAAAACTTGGTGATCTTGATCTTAAATTTAATAAAATTATCATTAATGGCACTGTCAATGCTGATCCTGTTAATTTATTAGAAAAATTAAATGTTGATGGAAAATTAGTTTGTATATTAAAAGAGGAATCGTCCTCTAGCATTTATCTTTATAACAAAAAAATAAGTGGATATGAAAAATTGAAAATTATGAATGCAAGCGCACCTATAATTATTAATTATATCGATAAAGAAGAATTTAATTTTTAATGTTAGAGGACAATTATAATCATTTAGAAATAGAAGATAAAATTTATAATTTTTGGGAAAGTAACAGATTATTTGAACCCAAAAAGAATAGTAATAAAAAAAAATATTTTTCTATCGTAATACCTCCTCCCAATGTCACTGGGAATCTTCATATGGGTCATGCTCTAAATAATTCAATTCAAGATTTATTAGTTAGATTTTATAGATTAAGAGGTTATGAAACCTTATGGCAACCTGGTACTGACCACGCCGGAATAGCAACCGAACTTGTTGTTGAAAAAAAACTTAATGAAAAAAAACAAACAAAAAATATTTTGGGTAGAGAGAAATTTCTTAAAGAAGTTTGGAACTGGAAAGAACATTCTGGAAACATAATAATAAATCAACTTAAAAAATTAGGATCTTCATGCGATTGGTCTCAAACTAGATTTACTATGGATAAAAATATGTCTGAAGCAGTAACTAAAGTTTTTTCAGAATTATATAAAAAAAAACTTATTTATAAAGATTTAAAACTATCTAACTGGGACCCAGTATTAAAAACTGCAATTTCTGATCTAGAAGTTGTGCAAAAAGAAATAGAGGGTAAACTTTATTATATAAAATATTTTATTGATCAAAATGATTTTATATTAATAGCGACTACTAGGCCAGAAACTATATTCGCTGATAGTGCAGTTGCGGTTAATCCTAAAGATAAAAGATATAAAAAACTAATTAACAAAAAAGCAAAAATTCCAATCATAGATAAACAAATTAAAATAATAGCTGATAATTATGCAGATCCTAACCAAGGATCTGGAGCAGTAAAAATTACTCCTGCACATGATTTTAACGATTATGAAGTTGGATTAAGACATGATTTGAAAAAAATTAATATTTTAGAAGCTGATGGAAGACTTAATAAAAATTGTCCTAAAAAATATCAAGGACTTGATAGATTTGAAGCAAGAAAATTAATTATAGATGATTTGAAATCAATTAATGCTTTAGAGAAAGAAGAAATAATAAAACATAACGTTCCTTACGGTGATAGATCAAATTCTATAATCGAGCCCTATCTTACAGAACAATGGTTTTTGAATGTTAAAAAAATGTCTAGAGAAGCGTTAAAAGCTGTAAAAAATCAAAAAACAATTTTTTTTCCTGAGGCATGGACAAAAAATTACAATTTATGGCTAAAAGATATTCAACCATGGTGTATTTCCAGACAGATTTGGTGGGGTCATCAAATTCCTATCTGGTATGGGAATGATGGAAAAGTTTTTTCAGCAAAAGATCAAATAGACGCTCAAAAACAAGCTGACAAATATTATAAAAAAAAAAACTCGCCCATTAATCAAGACAAGGACGTTTTAGATACTTGGTTTTCATCAGCATTATGGCCATTTGCAAGTCTAGGTTGGCCAAAAAAAACTTACAATCTTAAAAGATTTTATAAAACATCAGTTTTGGTAACAGGATTTGATATTTTATTTTTTTGGGTAGCTAGAATGATGATGTTGGGATTATTTTTTACCAATAAAGTTCCATTTGATAAAGTTTATATACACGCATTAGTTAGAGATATTCATGGTCAAAAAATGTCTAAGTCTAAAGGTAATGTAATTGATCCTTTAGATTTAATAAAAAAATATGGTGCAGATGCTCTAAGATTTACTTTAATGTCGATGGCATCACCTGGTAGAGATGTAAAACTTTCAGAGGAGAGAGTTAAGGGTTATAGAAATTTTTTAACTAAAATTTGGAACGTCTCTAAATTTTGTGAGTTTAATAAATGTAACCGAGATATTAAAATTGATAACAAAGATATAAAATTAGAAGTTAACCAATGGATTATAAATGAATTTATTTATACCAAAAACAATATTGATAACCATATAAAAAATTTTAGATTTGATGAAGCTTCTAAAGAAATTTATAATTTTGTGTGGAATGTATTTTGTGACTGGTATTTAGAATTTTCAAAATCGATTTTTTATTCAAATAATCACAATCAAATAAAGGAAACAAAAAAAGTTTTCGGATTTATATTTTCAAAAATTCTTTTAATTCTTCACCCTTTTATTCCTTTTGTTACAGAAGAGCTTTGGAGTAAGTTAAAGTTTTTAGAAATACATAAAAGTCCTTTAATTAATTTTAATTCAAATAAAGAAATAAAAATAATTAAAAATACTAATATTCAGCTGATTAATTGGTTGATCAAATTAGTTAGTTTGATACGTTCTACGAAAGTTATTTTGCAAGTTCCCCCTGGTAGTTTTGTAGACATTTGTCTTGATTATTTAACTAAAGATAAACAAACTTTTTTGAATAAAAATTTTTTAATCTTTAAAAAAGCTGCTCGTGTTGAAAATTATTTTAAAAAAGATGAAAAAAATGAGAACATATTGTCAGTTTATTTAGACGGAGATGTCATTCTTATAAAATTTACGACAGAAATCTCTCTAAATGATCAAATTATAAAAGTAAAAGAAAAGATAGGTTTAATAAAAAACAGTATCACTCTTACCAAAAATAAACTTTCTAATAAATCCTTCATTAGTAAAGCTCCAAAAGATATAGTGGATAAAGAAAAGGATATTTTAAAGAAATTAGTAAATGATTTAAATCAATTAGAAAGTATAATATCTATTAAAAATTAATAATGAAATTCGATAAATCAAAATTACCAAGTCGCCATACTACAGTAGGGCCAGATAGAGCTCCGCATAGATCTTTTTATTATGCCATGGATTTAAAAAAAAGTGATATTGCAAAGCCATTTGTTGGAGTTGTTTCTACATGGAATGAAGCTGCTCCATGTAACATTGCTTTAATGAGACAAGCTCAATCTGCAAAAAAAGGTGTTTTTGATCATAGTGGAACACCTAGAGAATTTTGTACGATTACTGTTACAGACGGAATTGCAATGGGACACGAAGGAATGAAGTCATCATTAATATCTAGAGAAATAATTGCCGATTCAACAGAACTAACGGTTAGAGGGCATTGTTACGATGCATTAGTTGGTTTAGCTGGATGTGATAAATCTTTACCAGGATTAATGATGGCCATGTGCAGATTAAATGTGCCTAGCGTTTTTATTTATGGAGGATCTATTTTACCAGGGAAATTTAAAGGCAAAGATGTAACCGTTGTTGATGTTTTTGAGGCTGTTGGAAAACATTCTAATAAACAAATGACAGATGAAGATTTAGAGGAATTAGAAATCAATGCATGTCCTAGCGCAGGAGCCTGCGGAGGTCAGTTCACTGCAAACACAATGGCATGTGTATCAGAGGCTATAGGCTTAGCGTTACCATATTCATCCGGAACTCCTGCACCTTATGAAGAAAGAGATAAATATGCTTATGCTAGTGGACAAGCAGTAATGTCTTTATTAAAGAAAAATATAAGACCCAGAGATATTGTTACACTTAAATCATTACAAAACGCTGCAACTATTGTAGCTGCTACTGGGGGATCTACAAATGCTGCTCTTCATCTTCCTGCAATTGCAAATGAATGCGGAATAAAATTTGATCTTATGGATGTTGCTAAAATTTTTAAAAAAACTCCTTATTTAGCAGATTTAAAACCTGGCGGAAAATACGTTGCAAAAGATATGTTCGAAGCTGGTGGAGTGCCAATGCTTCTTAAAACATTATTGGATGGAGGTTATTTGCACGGAGATTGTTTGACTGTCACTGGCGAAACTATGAAAAAAAATTTAGAAAATGTTAAGTTTAATAACAATCAAGATGTAATGAGGCCTTATAACAAACCACTATCAAAAACAGGAGGAGTTGTTGGTCTACAGGGAAATTTAGCTCCTGAAGGTGCAATCGTTAAAGTCGCTGGAATGAAAACTTTAAAGTTTATAGGAAAAGCTTTGTGTTTTAATAGTGAAGAAGAGGCTTTTAAAGCAGTTCAAAAACGAAAATATAAAGAAGGGGATGTAATCGTTATTAGATATGAAGGGCCAAGAGGAGGTCCTGGAATGAGAGAAATGCTTTCGACTACTGCAGCTATTTATGGTCAAGGAATGGGAGAAAAAGTTGCATTAATTACCGATGGAAGATTTTCAGGAGCAACTAGAGGTTTTTGCGTTGGACACGTTTCACCAGAAGCATTTAATGGCGGTCCGATAGCATTATTAAAAAATGGTGATAAAATAATTATCGATGCTAATAAAGGCACTATCAAAGTTAAAATTTCAAATTCTGAATTACAAAAACGAAAAAAATCTTGGAAAAATATAAAACCTAATTTTACATCAGGAACCCTTTGGAAATATGCTCAGTCTGTTGGATCTTCAAAATATGGCGCAGTAACTCACCCAGGTGGTTCTAAAGAAAAAAAATGTTACGCGGACATTTGAGGAATAATTGTTTCTTACAATTTTAAATATAATACTCCCAGTTATTTTTGTAATATTTATTGGATATTTGTGGAATATCTATAACAAAGATTTTAATATTGTTGCTGTTACAAAACTTGTTTCAAATATTGCTCTACCTTGTCTGATTTATGATTCCATAACTAGAGCTAATTTAACTATAAATATTTTTTTTGAAATTTTTGTTTCAGCTTTTTTAGTTCTATCTCTTGGTTTTTTATTTGGATTTTTTTTTATAAAATTTTTTAAACTTCCATCTATTAAATTAACAACTCCATTAATGCATCCAAATAGCGGCAACATGGGTCTGCCACTTGCCTTATTAACTTTCGGTAGCGAGGGCCTTGCTCTAGCTGCAGGTTTTGCTTCTATTGTAATGGTAAGTCATTTTACAGCTAATTCTGCAATTTCATCAGGAAATTATTCATTAAAAAAAATATTATTAAGCCCTGTTTTATTAGCATTATTAGCTTCACTATTTATTTTGTTTTATAAAATTGAAATGCCAAGTTTTATTGATAGTTTTGCAAAAATTTTGTCAGGACTCGTTATACCTTTAGTTTTACTAGCATTAGGAATGTCACTCAGTAAAATTAATATTAAAAATTTAAAAATAGGTTTATTGCTTGGCATATTTAAAATTATTATCGGTCCGATTATTGGATTGCTGGTAGTTTATTTATTAAATCTAGATGGTATTGTAGCTAAAGTTGTAATATTACAATCAACAATGCCGGCTGCCATATTGACATATTTGATAGCTTCAGAAAATAATTCATATGATCAAGAAATTGGCGCAGCTGTTTTTGTGTCTACTGTTGCTTCTATTATTTCAATACCAGTTATTTTATTTTTTTTAATATAATGAAAATTAAGCCAATTATTTTATGTGGTGGAGAAGGTACTAGATTATGGCCAGAATCTAGAAAAAAATATCCTAAGCAATTCATTAAAATTAATGGAAAGAGTTTATTAAAACACGCAATTGATAGAGTCACAGGAGTAAATTTTGACCCGATTACGATTTGTTCTAATGCCAATTTTTTAGACCAAATCAAAGAAGAAACAAAAAATATAAATTGCAAAATCTTCGTTGAGCCAGATAAAAAAAATACTGCAGCTACAATCCTTGCAGCAATTAATGATGATGATTTAACATTTTATCAGCCAGTAATAATTATTTCATCCGACCATATAATTGAAAAAAAATTAGTTTTTCAGAAACAAATTAAAAAATTTTGTAACTTCTTAGATAAGAATAAAATTTTTATTTTTGGCATTAAGCCTGATTATCCGGAGACGGGCTATGGTTATTTAT
>VHCC01000051.1 GCA_016882185.1 Candidatus Pelagibacterales bacterium
TCTATAAATTTATCAGATTTAATTAAGCTACAAAAAAATGCTTAAAAAAATAATTATACTTTGTTTTGATGTAGAAAAAGAAAAAGTTGCAAAAAGTATAAATTTTTTAATTTTAAAGCAGGACGAAGATCTTGTTGATGTAGTAATTTGTGATTGGTCAATTAATACTTCAGGTTTTAAAAAAAAATATTCATAAAAACCTTTTATGTACAGTTTTAGAGAAAATGACCATGTTTTTCAAAAAATATTAAAGTTATATGAAAAAAAAAAATTCAAATTTGCACTTGATGAATGTTTTCTTTCTTTAAACTCTGATCCTAAAAATTTTTTACTTTTAAATTTAAGTGGAGTTATACTTAAAAAATTAAATAAAATTGAAGAAGCTTTAAACCAGTTTTATAAGGCAATACAGGCCAAAGATGATTTTATAGATGCAATTTACAATTTAGCTACCTGTTTGATGGAAATTGGTCAGTTAAAAAAAGCTGAAGAATATTTTTTAAGATGTTTAGAAATAAATCCAAATAACTTTGATTGTATTTTTAATCTTGCTGAGTGCTATAGAAAAAATAAAAATTATGAGAAATCTCTTAAATTTTTTAATACTTGCCTAGAAAAAAAAAAAAATGATTTTGAATTATTGTATAACATAGGTTTGGTTTATTTTGATTATAAAAACTTTGACAAAGCTATTGAGTATTTTCATCGTACATTAGAAATAGAAGATAATTTCTTAAAAGCTAAGTATTTTTTAGCATTATCCCTACAAAGAAAGGAAAGAAACGATGAAGCCGTTAGTATATTGGAGTCTTTCGAAATTACTGATCCTAACTTTTTAGATTTAAACTCTGATTTGGCATATGGTTATATCAAATGCCATAGGTATATTGATGCTTTTAATTTACTCAGCAGACAGAATCTGGAAAAAAATAAATCTATCAGAGCCCAACATCTTTTAGCTGATTTATCAATTTCTTTAGGTTTAATTAAGGAAAGTAGAGCTATTTTAAAAGAATGTATCTTAAAAACAAATAATGACACAGACTTACATACAACACTCATTTTTAGTTCTAACTATTTGCTGAATTTTAAAAGAGAAGATTATTTTAAAGAAACTAAAAATTTTACTAAAATTTTAAAAAAAAAAAATTTTTTATTAAGCAAAAAAGAGTCAACTGAAAAAATACGTATTGCTTTTTTAAGTCAAGATTTCAGAAATCATGCAGTAATGCATCAAATTTTTAACGTCATTGTTTATTTGTCATCTTATATAAACTTTTCTATTTTTTTATACTCAACTCTTGATCCTAAAAAGGAGGATGACATAACCACAAAATTAAAAAGTCTAGATATTGTGTGGTCTAATCTCTACGATCTATCCTCAGACTTAATCTCTGAGAGAATAAGTAATGATAAAATTCAAATTCTTTTCGATCTTTCAGGTTTTACTACTGGCAATAGACTAGAAGTTTTTTTTCAAAAACCAGCTCCCATTCAAATAACTTGGGGTGGATATGCAGCTTCAACCGGTATCAAAGAAATAGATTATATCATTGTAGATAACGTTATAGCTGCAAAAGAAAATGGTGAACAGTTTGTAGAAAAACCATTAATCGTTGATAAAGTTTGGACAGTACTATCGGATAAGACTATCAAAGAGAGTACCCTCATAAATGAAGAAATCGCCTTTTTTAAGAACAATTTTTTTACTTTTGGATCATTTAACAATATTTCAAAAATCAATGATCAAGTTATAGAGACTTGGTCAAATATTTTACTTAATACAAAAAATTCGAAATTAATTCTTATTTCAACAAAATTTTTTGATGAAAAATTTAAAAAGATCTTTTTAAATAAATTTATTATGAATAAGGTTTCTTCTGACCAGTTGATACTTAAATCATATATGGATAGAAAAAATTTATTACAGCTTTATAATCAAGTTGATCTGTCATTAGATACTTTCCCATATAACGGCGGTACTACTACTCTAGAATCGTATTTTATGTGTACGCCCGTGTTAACTATCAAAGGTAATAGTTTTATTTCTTGTTGTGGTCAAAGCATAAATACAGCAATAGGATTAAATGATCTGGTAGCAAAAAATAACAAGGATTATTTAGATAAGGCAATTAAATATTATAACAATCCTGAAGAGTTGCAAAAAATTAAAAAATATATTTTCGAAAATAAAAAAAAATTTCCTATATTTAATACAGAGGCATTTTCTGAAAAATTATGTAAAATTTTAGAAAATTTAATAAAAAAAAATAAAATATATGCTTAAGAAAAGAATTATTCCTTGTTTAGACATAAAAGATGGCAAAGTAGTAAAGGGAGTTAACTTTATAAATCTTAAAAAAGCTGGAGATCCTGTTGAGCAATCTAGAATATATAATAGCAGTGGTGCTGATGAGTTATGTTTTTTAGATATTACTGCATCAAGTGAGAAAAGAGGTTTGTTGTTGGATACTGTGTCTGCTACAGCAAATAATTGTTTAATACCTTTAACGGTAGGTGGAGGAATAAAAAGTATTAATGACATAAAGGACTTACTTCTTGCCGGTGCAGATAAAGTTTCGATAAATACAGCGGCAGTTATAGATCCAGAGTTTATAAAAAAAAGTGCATTAAAATTTGGATCACAATGTATTGTGGTTGCTATTGATGCAAAGAAGATAGACAAAAATAAATGGGAGGTTTTTACTCATGGAGGAAGAAAAAAGACAGGATTAGATGTGATGGAGTATTCTAAAAAAGCTGAAAAATTAGGAGCAGGTGAAATTTTGTTAACATCAATGGACAGAGACGGAACAAAGCTAGGATACGACCTAGAACTTACAAAAAGAGTAACAAAAAATTTATCAATTCCAGTTATTGCATCAGGAGGTGCTGGAAATTTAGACCATTTGTACGAAGGTTTTGAGTTTGGAGGAGCGAGTGCTGTCTTAGCTGCTTCTATTTTTCACTTTGGGGAATTTACAATATTAGATGCAAAAAAGTTTTTAGCAAATAAGGGAATACCAGTGAGAATTTAAATGAGAACTAAAATACTTAATAAATTACTTATAACAATTAAAAAAAATAAAAAAAAAAATCCAAATATATCATACACAGCGAGCCTATTTCAATCTGGTGTCTCTGGTTGTAAAAAAAAATTTTTAGAGGAAGTAAAAGAGCTGTTAAGTTCTTTAAAAAAAAATAAGAAAAATATAATTCATGAGTCTGCAGATGTTTTTTATCATTATTTAGTTTTACTTGAGCGTGCAAATGTGAAATTTAGCGAGGTTTTAAATGAATTAAGATCCAGAAGCAAAATCTCTGGTATAGAGGAAAAACTAACAAGAAAAAAAAATGTACGATAAAGATAATATCTTCGCAAAAATTTTAAGAGCAGAAATACCATGTAAAAAAGTTTATGAGGATAAATTTGTTCTTGCTTTTCATGACATAAATCCTCAAGCTAAGATTCATGTTCTGGTTATTCCTAAGGGGGCTTATGTTGATCTCAATGATTTTTCAAAGAATGCAAAAAATGAGGAAATAGAGGGACTTATTAGAGGACTTGGTAAGGTTGCAAAAATTTTAAATATTGAGGAAGCTGGTTATCGTTATTTAGGAAATAATGGAAAAGATGGGGGTCAAGAAGTGCCGCATCTACATTTCCATATATTTGGTGGCGAAAAGTTAGGAAAAATGATCTCGAAGTGAATGTCAAAAAAAGTTTCTAGATTCTTTCTGGAAATAAGTTCAATTAAAGATTTAACGTTTTCTAAATGTTTAGAAAGAAATTTATTTATTAAAAAGGAAAATAAATCTAATAAAGATCTTCCAAAATTTTTATATAAAGAGATTGGAAAAGATTATAACTGGAAAGACAGATTAAACTGGAGTGATAATGATTGGGTAAGATTAATATCAAATCCTAATTATGAACTATATACAATATTTAAAAATGAAGATCTAGTTGGATATTATGAATTGATTTTTGACGAGTATAAAAATTTTGAAATAGCATATTTTGGTATATTCAAAGAATACTTTGGTAAAAAAATTGGTAGTAATTTATTATGTCATGCAATCGAGAATTCTTTTAGCAAAGGAGCAAAAAGAGTTTGGGTTCATACTTGCACATTAGATCATCCAAATGCTTTAAAAAACTATATTGCTAGAGGAATGAAAGTATTTAAATCTGAAGAATTAAATATTGATTAGTACTTAATCTATTGAGAATTTGCCAATGTTTTGAACATTAGTTGATACATTTTTTAAAATAAATTCTAAGAAAGTTCCATCATAGTTAATTACCTTCCAACCATGAACGAGGTATGTTTTTTGATCAAAATATAGATCAATAGTTTCATTTTGAGAGAAATTAAGTTTTATAAAGATACGATTTTCAGTAATTTTGTAATCTTTAATTTCTTTTAATGCTTTTATCATTTCATTTTTATCTGTAAGAAATAAAAGGTAAGTTCCAGTTATATTCTGACTAAATTTATTATTTAATTCATCAACTAAATATAAGATATTATTATCAATTAAAATTTTTTTTCTATTTAACTCCTTATAATGGCAGAGAAATTTATTTGGAAATTCTAGTAGACAATTACCGGTTTCAATAGACTTGTCTAAAGTTTGAATAAAATCAAATTCAAGATTTGTAGTTTCTTCTAATTTTTGAATTATTTTTTTTATCTCACTAGAATAAGAATATTTATAAAGAGAAATAAAAAAAAAAACTATTAATATTATTCTTTTTGGCAATTCTAATAAATTTCCCTTTTACCAATGTGGTTTGCTGGGCTTATAATTTTTTCTTCTTCCATTTGATCAATTATTCTTGCTGCCCTATTATATCCAATACCTAATTTTCTCTGTAAAAAACTAGTAGATGCCTTACCTTCCGTCCTTATGATTTCAACTGCCTTGTTATATAATTCATCTTTTCCATCTTGATTTAAAATTGGTTCATCATTTTCTAATTCATCAATTTTTGTAATTTCTTCAACATAGGTTGGATCTCCTTGTAATCTTAAATACGTTGCAACCTTTTCTATTTCTTTTTCAGAAACATAGGGCCCATGAATTCTTATTATTCTGCTCGCTGAAGACATAAAGAGCATATCTCCTTGACCAAGCAAAAGTTCAGCACCTTGTTCTCCAAGTATAGTTCTGCTGTCAATTTTAGATGTTACTTGAAATGATATTCGTGTTGGAAAATTTGCTTTAATAGTTCCAGTAATAACATCAACACTCGGTCTTTGAGTTGCCATCACTATATGAATACCAGCTGCCCTTGCCATTTGAGCAAGTCTTTGAATGTAATTTTCAATCTCTTTGCCAGCGATCATCATTAGATCTGCCATTTCATCAACAACAACTATTAGGTAAGGCATTTTTTTTGATGATTTATCGTTAAAACCATAAATATTTCTAACGCCGAACTCCGTCATTTCACGGTATCGTTTTTCCATTTCACGAACTACCCACTTTAAAGCAACAGTTGCTTTTTTTGGTTCAGTGATAACAGGCACAAGTAAATGTGGAATTCCCTGATACATAGATAATTCAAGCATCTTTGGATCGATTAAAATTAGTTTACATTCAGCAGGTGTGTATCTGAAAAGAATTGATAGAATTAATGTATTTATACAAACAGATTTTCCAGATCCTGTTGTTCCAGCAATAAGAAGATGAGGCATTGAGGCTAGATCACCAACAATTGGAAACCCAGAAATACTTTTACCTAAAGTTATTGGTATTTTTATCTCTTTGTTATTAAATTCTTTACTTGAAATAATTTCTTTTAAAGCAACATTTTCTCTAAATTTATTTGGAATTTCAATTCCAATAGTATTTTTTCCAATAACTGTTGCAACTCGTGTTGAAACTGAACTTGTGTTTCTTGCAATATCTTCCGATAAATTTATTATTTTTGATGTTTTAATTCCAGCTGTTGGTTCAAATTCATAAAGTGTAACGACAGGGCCGGCACTTACTTTTTTTATTTCTCCAGTTACTCCAAAATCTAGTAAAACATTTTC
>VHCC01000052.1 GCA_016882185.1 Candidatus Pelagibacterales bacterium
AAAAATGGTGGTCTGAGCTGGAATTGAACCAGCGACACAAGCCTTTTCAGGGCTCTGCTCTACCAACTGAGCTACCAGACCACTGGGCACGTTTTTTCACAAAACAAATTATTAATCAATTAAAATATTAAATTAAACCTTGTGAATTAAGCAAATTATAAGTCTCAAACAAAGGCAATCCAACTATATTTGAATATGAACCGTTAATTCTTTTAATAAATTTTTCAGCATAACCTTGTATGGCATAAGCCCCGGATTTATCTTTCCACTCATTAGTTAATAAATATTCTTCTATCTCCTGAGTGTTTAATTTTTTAAAAGTAACTTTTGTGAAAACTTTTTTAACTTTGATTAAGTTTTTTTTTGCTAAACATACACACGTCAAAACGTTATGCTTTCTTCCTGAAAAGAAGTCTAAAAATTTTTTAGCCTCCTCTTTATCCTTCGGTTTTAAAAATATTTTGTTGCTACAAAAAACAATAGTATCAGCTGATAAAATAAATTCTTCTGGATATTTTTCTAAAGCTTTAAGAGCTTTATTTTTTGCAATTCTAATGCAATATTTTCTAGGATTCTCTTTACCAATTATATCTTCATTAATTTCTGAAGAGCATGTTATTTTTGGGAAAATTTTTATATTTTTAAGAAGTTCTATTCTTCTTGGAGATGCAGAGGCTAAAACAAAACTATGTTTTGTTTCATTCATTACTTAAATCTAAAAATAATCCTGCCTTTAGTTAAATCATACGGCGTAACCTCAACCATAACTTCATCTCCGGCTAAAACTCTGATCCTATTTTTTCTCATTTTTCCGGCTGTATGAGCTAACACTTCGTGATTATTTTCTAATTTTACTCTAAACATGGCATTAGGTAACAACTCAGTTACCAAACCCTTGAATTCCAACATCTCTTCTTTTGCCATATTTAACTAATTCTAATTCTAATTGATTGAGAGTGAGCAAATAAACCCTCATAATTTGCTAGCTGTATAGCTGATCTTCCTATCTTTTCAAGGCCTTGTTTACTCATTTTAATAACTGAGGTTTTTTTATAAAAATCATATACAGATAAACCTGAAGCAAATCTTGCTGATCCAGACGTTGGTAAAACATGATTTGGTCCAGCTAAATAATCTCCTATGGCTTCTGGCGAATTTTCTCCTAAAAAAATTGATCCAGCGTTTTTTATTTGTTTCACTAAGGTTGAATTGTTTTTAGTTTTAATCTCAAGATGTTCAGGTGCTATCTCATTAACAGCACTAACGACTTCTTTAAAATTTTTACAAACTATTATTGCACTATTATTATCGATTGCTTTTTTAGCTATTTGTTTTCTCGGTAAAACGTCTAAAAATTTATAAATCTTATTTTTAACTTCAAGGCCGAATTTCAAATTTGTTGTAACTAATATTGCTTGAGATAATTCATCATGTTCGGCTTGTGATAATAAATCTATAGCTGTTAATGTTGAGTTATTATCCTCATTTGCAACCACTGTAATTTCAGAAGGTCCAGCGACCATATCTATACCTACCTCACCAAAAACTTCTTTTTTAGCTACAGTTACAAAAATATTACCGGGTCCTACAATTTTATCCACTTTGGAAACAGTATTTGTTCCATAAGCAAAAGCTCCAATTGCTTGAGCTCCGCCTATTTTATAAATTTTTTTAATACCACATATTTTGGCTGCATAAACAACACCGGCATTAATTTTATTATTAGGCGTTGGCATACATAAGGTTATATTTTTTACGCCTGCAACAATTGCTGGAATAGCATTCATTATAACCGAGCTTGGATAGCTAGCTGTTCCTCCTGGAATGTAAATTCCAACTCTATTTAATGGAGAAATTCTATAAGCTAATTCATTTTGGTATTTATCAAAATATTTGTAACTTTTAATTGATTGCTTTGCGTGAAAGTCCTTGACCCTTTCGAAAGCAAGTTTAATAGAACTTTTTACTGATGGATCTAAATTTCTTATAACTTTATTAATTTCTTTATCACTTAAAATTATATTTTTCTTGGATACTGAACTTTTATCAAATTTCTTTTGATAATAAACAATAGCATCATCACCTTTAGTTTTAACATCTTTAAGAATTTTTTTTACAATATTTACTTTATTAGAAAAGTTAGATTTTCTATTCCGAGAAATAAAATCTAAATCTTTTAAAAATCTTTTATTATTAAACTTTATAACTTTCATATTAAATCTTGTGCTTTGGTTTATAATTGGTCTCCCATGTTTTTCCAAAGTCCTCTAGAGAAGATTCTATTTCTTCAGCTTTAACTAATAAAATACTATCTCCAGAAAAAATTAATCTTATATCAAAATAATTATTTTTAATCTCTGTTTTGATTGCAAGAAACTCGAGTATCTTAGTCTTTTTTTTTGGATTTATTCCTTTTGATTTAACCATCAAAACATTGTCAAAAACTAAAGCGCTACGTATTCTTTTATTTCCCCTAAAAATACCTTTTTCAGCGTCTTCCCACATAAAACGATTGAATACGCAAATGAGTTTTTTAGTTTTAGGTAAAAATTTTATATCATTTACAACAATTACTGAATCTTGCAGATAAGCAGAGAAAACATTTAAATCATGCACATCTTCTGCCAACAATTTAAGCTTAGTAATATTTTCTTTAGTCATTTACTCTTTTAATGTTAGCACCACATAAAATAAGTTTTTTCTCTAGTTTACTGTAGCCTCTATCTAAATGATAAATTCTATTAATTGTTGTGGTACCAGTTGCGGATAAAGCGGCCAGAACTAAACTTACAGAAGCTCTTAAATCTGTTGCCATTACTTCTGCGCTATTTAAATTTTTAATCCCATTAATTACGGCCTTTTGTTTTTTTATTTTAATATCCGCTCCCATTCTCATTAATTCTGAAACATGAAGAAATCTATTTTCAAATATCTCTTCATTTATGACTGATGATCCTTTAATTTGAGTAGCTAGAGCCATAAACTGAGCTTGCATATCCGTTGGAAATCCAGGATAAGGTTTTGTGATAATTTTAAATGGTTTTAATTGATGTTTTCTAAAAATAACAAAAGAATCTTTAAAAATTTTTATATTTGCCCCTATTTTTTTTAAAACATTAAATATATTTTCTAAATGTTCATTATTAACTTTTTTAACTAATAACTTACCATTAGTTATCAGCGCTGCAATTGCATAGGTTGCTGCTTCTATTCTATCTGGAATAATTCTGTGTCTTACTGGATATAAAAATTTTACTCCTTTTATAATAATTTTTCTTTTTGAATTATATTCAATATCTGCTCCACATTTATTTAAAAAATTAATTAAATCTATAATCTCTGGCTCTATTGCAGCATTGCTGATTTTAGTTATTCCTTTGGCAAGAACAGCTGCGATAATAATGCTTTCTGTTGCTCCAACCGAAATTGAAGGAAATTTTATATTAGCACCTGACAAACCTTTTGGAGCAATTGCATCAATGTAACCATTTTTAACATTAATTTTTGCACCAAGTTTTTTTAAAGCCTCCAAATGCAAATTCACAGGTCTTGCTCCTATAGAACATCCTCCTGGTAAAGAAACTCTAGCTTTACCAAATTTTGCTAATAATGGAGCTAAAACTAAAACACCGGCTCTCATAGTTCTCATAATCGAATATGGAGCAAAATATTTATTTTTATTTTTATTTGATATTTTTAATATTTCTTTTTCTTCGTTAAATTCAACTTCTCTTCCTAAAACCTTTATTAAATTAATTAAAGTGAAGATATCCCTAACTTTAGGAATATTCTCGAAATGAACTGAGTCATCAAATAATAATGACGATATAATAATAGGAAGACTTGCATTTTTAGAGCCAGAAATAACTACTTCACCAGAGAGTTTTTTCCCTCCCTTAATTAATAGTTTCTGCATATTTAAATTTTTGGAAGGGTAACGCCTTTTTGCTTCATATATTTTCCTTTTTTATCAGCATATGAAGTTTCTGGTTCTTGATCACCTTTTAAAAAAATAAACTGACAAGCTCCTTCGTTAGCGTAAATTTTTGCAGGCAATGTTGTTGTATTTGAAAATTCAAGAGTAACATGTCCTTCCCATTCTGGTTCTAAAGGAGTAACATTGACAATTATTCCGCATCTCGCATAAGTACTTTTGCCAAGACAAATTACCAAAACATCTCTTGGGATCTTAAAATATTCAACTGTTCTAGCGAGTGCAAATGAATTGGGTGGTATTATGCAAACATCAGTTTTTCTTGTTACAAAACTATTTTTTGAGAATTTTTTAGGATCGACTAATGCAGAATCTATATTTGTAAATATCTTGAACTCATTAGAAACCCTCGCGTCATATCCATAAGAGGAAAGTCCATAGGAAATTTTATTTTTTCTTTGTTGATTTTTAACGAAAGGACTTATCATTTTTTTCTCTAAGGACATTTTTTTTATCCAATGATCAGATAAAACGCTCATACTTTTCTTTCTTTAATTTTTTTTAAAAATTCTTTTCTTTTTTTTAAATTTTCTCGAAGGGCATGTGAAAGACGTTCTTTCTTTAAATCTTTTTGATTATTAATCATCAAAATTAAACGCGAACTATTTATTCGGATTTGTTAGATCATCCAAAGTAATAGGCTTATTAATATCGTGCATTTCTTGTTCTGGTTCTTTTGCAGGTATGGTTGAGGCTCTTTTGGCTTTTCTTAAAGCAAGACGTTCTTTTCTCTTTGCTTCTTTAAGCATAGCTCTTTCTCCACGTTTAGACTTGTAATCATAATGAATACCCATGGGTGAGCCTCCTCCATCAAAAAAATCTAGATTTTAAACTTTTTTTAAATTTACAGCAGATGGACCTTTTTTTCCATCCTCGATATCAAATGTAAGAACATCTCCTTCATCAAGATAATCAATTCCTGCATCTTTAACAGCTGACATATGAACGAATACGTCTTTTTGTTTGTCGTCTCTCTCAATAAAACCGTAGCCTTTGCTACCGTTGAACCACTTTACTTTACCTTTTATACTACTCATCTTGCTTTATATTTACTTTCTTTATTATGTTGTTCAATTTGAACACTATTATTCAAAGTGAGACTTGTGTTTAATAGGTATAATAGTCCGTTGTCAAGATTCCAAGATATAGCTTATTTTTCTGGCTAATTTCCTGATAATTTTAATGAAATTATTTAACTAAAAAGTTTTACTTAAAAACAGGTATAAATTACATATTTATTTACAATTTAATTACGCCCACATAGCTTAGTTGGTAGAGCACTTCCATGGTAAGGAAGAGGTGGCCAGTTCGATTCCGGCTGTGGGCACCAAAAATTAATCTTTACATAACTATTTTTTCAAAAATTTAGGCTAAACTTTCTATAGTTTTATAAAAACATTTAAATATAATAAGCCTCATGAATTTAGAAATTAAGGTTCCTGATATAGGGGATTTTAAGAATGTCGAAATTATTGAAGTCTTAGTAAAAGAAGGTGATCAGATTAAAAAGAATGATCCTATTCTCACATTAGAAAGCGATAAATCTAGCGTAGAGGTGCCATCTCCGTTTGATGGAAAAATTGCAAGTTTAAAAGTAAAAGTTGGAGATAAGGTTTCGCAAGGATCATTAATTGCAACACTAAGTAATGGGGCTTCCTCAAATATATCTCAAGAAAAATCTATATTACCTGAGACAGAAAAAATCATTCAAGAAGCTGAAAAAGTTTTAAAAAAGATAGAGCCTGAAAAAAAAATTATTGAAGAGGAGCCAAAGCAAAATTTTGAAACAAAAGTTGAATTTAAAAAATTTACTAATTATTCGAGTGAACAAGATAATATCGGCGATGTAGATCCTCAAGAGACTATTGAATGGATTGATTCATTAAATAGTGTTGTTGAAAGAGATGGACCAAAAAGAGCTAATTATCTTTTAGGTAAATTAATTAACCAAGCTTATATCTCCGGTTCAAATTTACCCTATAATCAAAAAAC
>VHCC01000053.1 GCA_016882185.1 Candidatus Pelagibacterales bacterium
ACTCCCGTGTTTCCGCACATAAAGCCCTTAAGCCCAAATCGCGCAGCAAGTTCATCCCATAGTTGTTGGCCACCACCGAATCTAATCCATGCATTAAATTCTTCATAGGTTAAACCCATTGGAACTGCTGTGAAATAGCCGTATGCTTTTTCTTTTCCAACCCAATAGTATTCAGCACCGTGATATATCTGAGCATCACCTTTTCCAACTACATCAAATACGTCAAATGCTCCAACTCTTTCACCAGCATTAAAAAAATTAACTTTAATTCTTCCATCAGTCATTGCCTCGAGACGTCTTGCATAACGCTCTGCACCCGTACCAAGTCCCGGAAGACCCTTTGGCCAAGTTGTAACCATAACTACTTCAATTCTAGATTGAGCAATTGCTGGTGCTGCTAAAGAAGATGCTGCTATTGCCAACCCAGTTGTGGCAACAGCTCCCTTTATAAACTTTCTTCTCGAAGATGTTTTTATTGTTTTATTATTAGACATTTATCTCCTCATTATTTTATAATTTATAAAAATAATTTAATCATGAAAAATTATAACTTACAATGTTTCCATTTATGTAAGATATAACAGTGAAGTTATAATAGTTATTGGCACAATCATAGATTGTACTTATTTAAAATGAATTTTCAAAAAACCATTATTGTTACAGGCTCAACGAGCGGCATTGGACTTTCAATTATTCAAAAATTTTATGAAGAAAATTTTAATTGTATAATTGTTGGAAAAGTAAAATCGTTAGATATAAAAAAATTAAAAAATAAATTTGATACAGAGCGTACGTTAATTTTAAATTTAGATCTTACAAAAATTAATAATGTTAAGAAATTAATAGTTTTAGCTATAAAAAAATTTAAAAAAATAGATGTACTTGTAAATTGTGCAGGCATGCAAGTTGTTGAATCATTAGAAAAATACAATGAAAGTACTTGGAAGAAATTATTAGACATTAATCTAAATGCAGCTTTTTATATGACAAAACATACCCTACCAGTGATGCGTAAAAATAATTGGGGAAGGATAATTAATATTGCATCAACCCATGGCTTAATAGCATCAACTAATAAATCCGCCTATACAGCTTCTAAGCACGGAATAGTTGGACTTACAAAAGTAACGGCCCTAGAAACGGCAAGAGAAAAAATTACTTGTAATTCTATTTGTCCAGGTTTTGTATTAACTGAATTAATTCAAGATCAAATTGATGTTTTAGCAAAAAAATTTAAACTTTCTAATGCTAAAGCGCAAAT
The DNA here is from genome assembly GCA_016882185.1 of Candidatus Pelagibacterales bacterium. Classification (GTDB taxonomy): domain Bacteria; phylum Pseudomonadota; class Alphaproteobacteria; order Pelagibacterales; family Pelagibacteraceae; genus Fontibacterium. Next base: position 1,262 of record VHCC01000053.1, read on the forward strand.
TAAACTTTTACAAGACAAACAACCCTCTCTAAGGTTTGTGCAAAAATCACATATTGCAGATCTAATTTATTTTTTATGCTCTGACAGTGCTTCAGAAATTACAGGCGCTAACATTCCAATTGATGGTGGTTGGACTGCTCAGTAGTTATTCAAAGCCAAGTTCTTGATTTAATATCTTTGCACCAAGCGCTAAAGATTGCATTTTAGCATTTGCAATTTCTTGGGAAAAAGTAACTAATCCACAATTTGTGCATCCTAAAATATTTTGTGGCTCTGCATATTTTGTAGCTTGTCTTAAAATATCCGCAACTTGTTCAGGTGTTTCAACCTTTTTTGATGCAACATCAATTGCCCCAACTAAAATTTTTTTTCCTCTTAGAAGCTCTATTAAATTCATTGGAACTCTTGAGTTTTGACATTCTAAACTCACTTGATCAATTTTGCTTTTTTTAAGAAGAGGGAATACATTTTCATATTGTCTCCATTCTTCACCAAGACTATTTTTCCAATTAATATTTGCTTCTATTCCATAACCATAGCAAATATGAACAATTGTTTTTGCTTTAAGATTACTTGCTGCTTTTTCCAATATATTAATGCCCCAATCTTTTACTTCATCAAAAAATACATTAAAGGCAGGCTCATCAAATTGAATATAATCAACCCCAGCATCTACAAGTTCCTTGGCTTCTTTATTTAAAACTTCTGCAAATTTTTCAGCAAGCTTTTCTCTGCTTTTATAATAATCATCATAAAGTGTATCCACCATGGTCATTGGACCTGGTAGTGTATATTTAATGGGTAAATTTGTGAGAGATCTTACATATTTTGCATCTTCAACAAAAACCGATTTTTCTCTAGAAATATTATCTATAACCACTGGAACTTTTGCATCATATCGATTTCTAATTCGTACAGTTTTTTTATTTTTAAAATCAACACCACTTAAGTGTTCAATAAAAGTTGTAACAAAATGTTGTCTAGTTTGTTCACCATCCCCAATTATAGACAATCCAGAATTTAATTGATTATTAACTGCTAATTTAATGGCTTCTTTTTTTCCTTTAATGAGTTCTTCTCCTTCTAGTAACCAAGGCGACCAAAGCTTTTCAGGCTCTGCAAGCCAATTAGGTTTAGGTAGACTGCCTGAAATTGTAGTTAATATTTTGTGTTTCATTTATAAATAATTATTTTATTAACTTACTATTAAGAATAAAAAAATCGTAAATTAATTTAAATATAGTTTATTTGAAGTAATTCATGTAAATCTTAAATAATGTCAGCTTCCTTAATTCAACTAATTGCTTCAACAATATTTACAATTGCAATTTTACATACTTTTTCTGTCAAATTTTTTAAGAAACTAGCTCATCAATATCCAAGACATGAAAAAATATTTGATATGTTGGGTGAAGTTGAAATTGTATTTGGATTTTGGGCAATAATCTTGATTTTAATTTTTTTTCTACTCTTAGGAAAAAATGAGTTGCTTAGTTACTTAAATAACCAGAGTTATGTAGAGCCGTTATTTGTTTTTGTAATTATGATTATTGCTGCTAGCAAACCAATACTAGATTTTTCTTTAACATGTGTAAGAACGATCTCAAGATTAATTCCTATGAATAAATCTTTAAGTTTATTTTTTGTTACTATCTCTTTTGTACCGTTGCTTGGATCTTTTATTACAGAACCTGCTGCTATGACATTAGGAGCATTATTATTAAAAGATCATTTTTATTCTAAAAATATTTCTAATAAATTTAAGTATGCGATAGTTGGAACTTTATTCGTAAATGTTAGTATAGGTGGCACACTCACACCCTTTGCTGCTCCACCAATATTAATGGTTGCTGCAAAGTGGAATTGGGATTTAATGTTTATGTTAACAACTTTTGGATGGAAGACGGTTTTTGCAGTTTTTACTAATAGTTTGATTTTAACATCATTATTTAGAAAAGAGTTAACAAATTTGGAAGAACCTGATGTGAAGCCATCACAAACTCCATTAATTATATTATTTTTGCACTTATTGCTGCTAGTTGGAGTGATTATTTTTGTTCATGATTTAATTTTATTTCTTGGAATTTTTTTAATTTTTTTAGGAATTGCTAATTCATATAGTCAATTTCAAAATAAATTAATCATTAAAGAAGCTTTTTTAGTTTCTTTGTTTTTAGCAGGATTAGTAATTTTAGGAGGCTTACAGAAATGGTGGCTTCAACCTTTATTAACAAAGCTTACTCCAGATCAGATTTATTACGCTGCTACAGCTTTGACTGCAATTACAGACAATGCAGCTTTAACTTATTTAGGCTCTTTGGTTGATGGTTTATCCGATCAATTTAAATATGCGTTGGCCGCTGGAGCGGTTACAGGAGGTGGATTGACTGTAATTGCTAATGCGCCAAACCCAGCAGGGTATTCAATTTTAAATAAAAATTTTGAAAATAATATTATAAGTCCGTTATATTTATTTTTATCTGCGTTAGGACCTACAATAGTTGCGATATTTTTTTATAAGTTTATATAAAAAAATTAAATATTTTTTTTAAACTAATAATAGTTATTAATAATCCAACAAAAGTTAAAATCATTTTTACACTCATTTTAGAAGTAACTCTTGCGGCGTAAGGAGCTACTAAAAAACCGCCAATAATTAATCCAGCCAATGCCTCCCAATCAGTCACTTTAACTAGAAATAATAAAGAAACTGCTGAAGCTAAATTTATAAAAAATTCTGATGCGTTTACAGTTCCAATTACTTTTTTAGGCTCCATTTTACCTCCCAGCAAACTTGTTGTAACAACTGGTCCCCAACCTCCACCACCTGCGCCATCAACAAATCCACCTGTAACTGCAAGGGGTATGACAACTGAATTTTTCTGTTTGAATTGTAATTTTATTTTTGAGTATGCTTTTGCAATTAAAAATATTCCCATGAATAAAAGATAAATTGAAATTATGATAGATAAGTATGGAATTTTTACTTTAGCAATTATTAAAGCGCCTAAAATTGCACCAATAATTCCAGGAATCAGCAATTTTTTAAATAATTTAGTATCAATATTTCCAATTTTCCAATGATTTAAACCAGTTGAGCCGGAGACAAAAATTTCTGCAATATGGACATAAGCAACTGCCTTTACCGGTGAAATTCCATATCCTAATAAAAAAGCCGTTCCTGTAACTCCGTAGGCCATTCCAAGACTCCCATCAATTAATGCCGCAACCGCTCCAAATAATAATGCCCAAAAAAATAAATCATCGTTAAATGGAGTTTTGTCAGTTTCATGATAATAGGTTAACAAAGAAGTTGCTAAAATTACTAATATACCAAATAAGATTTTAAAAACTTTATTGCTCATTTATTAAATTTATTTTTTTAAATTCATTATTTCCCAAATGATGTTATTAGTTAATAGTTATGTTTCAAGCATTTGATAAATTTAGAAAACCAATATTAATATTAATTGCAGGTTCTATTCTACTTGCACTTGCATTTGGCATCAGGCATTCGTTTGGAATATTTTTAATTCCCATTAGTGAAAATAATCAATGGGGTAGAGAGGTGTTTGCAATGGGCCTAGCTTTTCAAAATTTAATGTGGGGAATTTGGCAACCTTTTGCTGGTAGAATTTCAGATAAAATAGGCGCGGGCATAGTCGTATTAATTGGCAGCATTCTTTATGCTTTAGGTTTGTTCTTAATGGGATTTTTATCAACGAAGACTGGATTTATTATTGCATCAGGAATTTTAGGAATTGGAATATCAGGCGTTACATTTCCAGTATTTGGTGCAATTAGTAGATCTGTTGCGCCTGAAAAAAGAAGTGTTTCAATTGGAATTGCAATGTCCTCTGCATCCCTTGGACAATTTATTATGTTGCCCGCATCTTTAGTTTTATTACAAAATTTTGGACCAACATTATCTTTTGGTATTTTATCTATTCTCACACTTATAATGTTAGTACTTGCAATTCCAATGTTTGAAAAACCAGTCGTTCAATCCAACATTCAAGATCTTTCTTTAAAGGAAATATTAACAGAGGCCTTTAGTCATCAAGGATTTTGGCTTTTATGTTTTGGATTTTTTGTTTGTGGATTTCATATTCTCTTTATTATGACTCATGTGCCAGCATTCTTAATTGATAAAGGACTATCACCCGAAAGCGGAACTGTTGTTTTAGCTTTAATTGGTTTATTTAATATTTTTGGAACTTATTACACTGGTTTTTTAGGTTCCAAAGTAAGAAAACCCCTAATTTTAAGTTTTATTTATGGCTCACGTGCAGTTATTATTTTAATTTTTATTTTATTCCCTGTTTCTAACTTTACAGCTTATGTATTTGCTTCTTTGATGGGAATACTTTGGCTCTCAACAATTCCACCAACACAAGGAACTATAATGACCGTTTTTGGAGTAAAAAATATGAGTATGTTATATGGAATTGCATTTTTATTTCATCAAGTTGGAGCTTTTTTAGGAGGCTGGTTAGGGGGGAAGGTTTATGATCTAACGGGCTCGTAT